>JAFEBQ010000009.1:65689-232112 GCA_018242585.1 Planctomycetota bacterium | reverse complement strand
GGCTCTGCCGGTGGTTGCTGACTAGCCTTGCGCGATTCTGGGAGATGGAAGTAAAAGAGGAACTCGCAAGCACTTGCGTGTTGTTACAGAACCCACTCGTGCCTGGAGTTCCTCATGAAAGTCAAGGTATCAGAGAAGGTCGTTGCGTATTGGAAAAAACTGCCTGTTCGCGAACGGCGGTTAGTTCGAATGTTCGCCAAGAGTTCTCCGGATGCGGTCATCCGCGGCCGCTCGAAGATCGTGCTCGGTTTCGTTCAGGGCCGGTCGCCGACCGAGATCGCCGCGAGTGGACAAGCTTCGGCGTCTCAAGTGTATCGTGTCGCCGAGGGGTTTACCAAGGCGGGCCTGCCGGGCTTGAGCGACCGCCGCGAGGACAACGGCGCGGCGAAGGTGACGGAAGAATATGCGGCGGCGTTGCTGGAATTGGTCGATCGACGGCCGAGCGACTTCGGCTATCGGCGACCGACTTGGACGCAAGAGTTGTTCATTCGAGTACTTCAGAAGCAGACCGGCACGAAGATTGGCCGGACCACCATGAGCCGCTTGTTGAAGAGGCTGAAAGTGCGACACGGCCGTCCCAAGCCGACGGTGGGCTGTCCTTGGAGCAAAGCCCGGAAAACGCGGCGTTTGAACGAGCTCCGGCGGTTGATGAAGGGATCGCGCAAAGGGACGGTCGTCGTGTACGTCGATGAAGTGGACGTTCACTTGAACCCCAAAATCGGTCCGGACTGGATGCGTTGCGGCACGCAGAAGGCGGTGCTCACGCCGGGCCAAAACGAAAAACGCTACTTGGCCGGTGCGCTCGACGCCCGGACCGGCGACTTGATTTGGGTCGAAGCGGAACGGAAGAACAGCGACTTGTTCATCTTGTTGCTGTGGAAGTTGATTCAAGTCTACCCGCGCGCCCGACGCATTCACGTCGTTCTGGACAACTACCGCATTCATGACAGTCGGCAGACCCGCTTGGCGTTGGCGACGCTCGGCGGACGCGTCCGACTACAGTTCCTCCCGCCGTATTGTCCGGACCACAATCGGATCGAACGCGTGTGGAAAGACTTGCATGACAACGTGACCCGCAATCATCGGTGCTCTACGATGCAGGAACTGATGAGCGAGGTCCGAGCTTATCTGCATCGCCGCCGTCAAATCGCCCGACGACAGCCCGCCCAAAAAAAAGCCGCGTAAGAACCCTCCCGAAATCACGGAAAGCTATTTAGGGGGGAGCCCATGAGCCCGACGAACCTGCTGCTTGAGCCGATCGAATACAAGTTTGAAGAGACGGCCTGGGGCGTCTGGCGGCGGTTCTTGTACCCCGACGGCAAGTTGTTCGCCGAGTTCCGCTCGCACCGCGAGTGGTCAGGCATTCCGCTGCTGCATTACACCAGCGGCAAGTCCCCCGAGACCGGCTCGTTGGTCGTCGCCAAAGGCATCGTCGCGGTTGGCCGCGTGGCGGTCGGCATCTTGGCGATTGGCCAGGCGGCGATTGGCGCCGTGGCCGTGGGGCAACTGGGGCTCGGCATCCTAGTCGGGCTGGGACAGGCCACGACCGGCGCGTTTTGCGTGGGTCAACTTGCGCTGGGCATGGTGTTTGGCGTGGGACAATTGGCCACTGGCTACGTCAGCGTCGGCCAATTCGCGATCGGAAACTACGTCCTCGCGCAGGTCGGCTTTGGCAACCACGTCTGGGACGCGCGCGGCGCGGCGATCGAAGCCGAGCGGTTCTTCCGCGGCATTTTCGGTTGAGAGCACACGGCGATTGTATTGCGATAATCTTGACGAGAGCCGGGGCGTAAGCGATTGTCAGCGAATATTTTGGTTCTGGGCGATTTCAGCACCGGCGAGAAGCATTTGTAGCCATTGGAGGCCGCGCCGGGTATTGTCCTGAATACCCGGCCCCCGCTAAGCTACCGAAATGCCGCTTCTTGCGCCAATGCCGAGGATCCAAATCCCTACTGCAGAATTGCGGGTATGGGGTCAAAAGTGGCTCGTAAATCAGGCGCTGAACAAGAAAGAGGGCATGGACTTTGGGAAAGTATTCGACAAGCGGATTGGCGAAGCGCTTGCAGTAATGCTGGGTGGAATTGAAGTGACCGCTCCAAGCCAGCAAGCCCTTCTTCCCGCTAGCGCAGACGCGGTTGAAGTTGGCCCAGTCCGGGTAATCGGCGGAATCAGGCCGCAGAACTACGATGTCGGATATCGACCTGATGGGGTGAGATTTGTTTCCGACAGCAAAACGCTCAATGACACAAAGAGCGTCGGCAAGAATTTCCAGAATATGGTGAATGACCTTGGCACCGAAGCGACAACCGTTCACATTCGGTTCCCTTACGCGGTCGTCGGCTTTGTGGTCATCATTCCATCACCATGCTTTACGGGGCAGACTCGCGACCGATTCACGCGAATGCTAGACCGACTCGTAGGCCGAAGCTCTCCCATCGATGTTCCTCACAAGGCCGAGGCAATGACTTTGGTTCTGTGGAACCCGAACGATGGTACCATCGAAGCAAACTGGCCTCCCGTAGGTTCGCCGCTTCGAATCGAACATTTTTCCGAGCAAGTTCAGGCAGCGTACCACGCTCGATACGACGGCATGGCTCCCCACGACAAGCCATCAGCAGCTCAGAAACGAGCGATGGAGGAGGCTGGGGAGGAACTAATTGAGCCAGACCAGGACGACGGCGTCGAGAACGACGACGATGACGCCTAAGCGCGTCGACGAGACTTGCGGCGGTCTCGCATCTTGACCCAGATGCGCTTCAACATCGCGCATTCGCCCTTACTGAGACCAAGTGATTCGCGAAGCACGACGTTGTCGTTGTGCTCGAGCACCTGATCAAGCCTGCCAGCGCGAACAAGTTGGTCTGCCTCGGCAATTGGCATCGCGCCGTTCAAGGTGCGAGGAACAAGCACTCTTTCCGCCTCTGTTGGCTCAAGCTCAAGTACTCCTCCACCATAACTTCGTCCTTCGATTTCCGCTGAAGCTGCTGTTAGGTGAGTGTAAATGTTTGATGCAATCCGCTCAGGATTGGAGGCGCATCGAACGCGATGGATGGTATCAGTCGAGGTGGCCTTTGCCTTGTTCACGACGACTCGCGGAAAATCATAAATCTGTCGAAAGATGAAACAATCTGGCTCCCACACAGACGGCACCTGATACCAGGGAGTCCGAATGCTACATTTGTAGCCACGGTGTACCCCATCGGCCTCTCCCGCAGCAATCCACTGACGAAGCCCGCGAGTGAATCCCGCAGGTGCGTGACCGGTAAGATGTAAAAGCCAAACACGTTTACCGTCGTCTGCCATGCGACGAAATTCACCAGGCTTGAGGAGCGTCCCAGCCAGTTGTGCGGATCGCCCTACGAGTGGAACGACATAATCATGCGCTTCGTACTCGGTAAGCTGTTGTTGATCGAGTACAAAGAAATCGTTTTTTCCAGTGACAACTCCAACGTCCACAGTGCAATGCGCGCTAAGTGGGCCAATTGCAGTATGCTCGCGTAGCGCCCGCATGAAATCAATCTCTTCGGCATCGAGAAAGTATTTCAGCCACTTTTCGCTCTCGTGTTGCAAAAATTTTGGGCGGGCCTTCCTCGTCTGCGAGCGAGCGTTCCGTCGCAATAGCTGCGCAACCGAAGCCGTTTCTACGAGCGAAATGTCACATTTATTTCTAGGGTCAGCATTACCGAGCTTTCCTTCCGCGAGAAGCAAAACTACTTCCTGCTCGGCGTTCGGAAAAAACATCTCATTACAAGCGTAAATTGTGATGCGCTTAAACGAATCCGACAAGTACTGACGCAACTGACCCGCATAAGTAACCTGTAAAAGTTCTGCCGGAACAACCATTGCGAGCCGACCGTCCTCCTTAAGCAACGAAATGCCCGCGACTACAAATGGAACCCAAATGTTCGTCAGGCGATTTGGACGCAACCCCTGCGACTGCATGAAGTCCATTGCTAGGGTTCGAGCTGGTTCAGGGAAGTTCTGGTAGCGGATGAACGGAGGGTTTCCAATCACCGCATCGAATCGTTCGCCGCTTCCGTGTTGCTCGAGCCAAGCAAAGAAATCTCCCGAGATGACCTCAGATGTCGCAACAGCACGTTGCTTGGCCGCGCTTGCTTCGTCAGGGATAAGTTCAATACCAACGATCTGACGCTGAAGTTTCGAGCCGCGCTTTCGTAACGAATCTAATGCAGACGACGCGCATTCGAGGAATACGCCATCCCCACAACTCGGCTCGAGAACTCGATCGCTGCTCGAACGGATCGCCCATTTAGCCAGCCACTTGGCAACGGCTGCCGGTGTGTAGTATCCACCCCGCAGCTTCTTTTCACTCGACTGGACTGTACTCATGGGCCATCCTTGCCTCGGAGATTAGGCTTCCTTGAGTGACCGACGCCGAACTCGTGTCATTCTAGCGCAATCGCTCAGCAGCATGCCATTTTCTGCCTTTTCAATGTTGTCCGTCAAGTGCTGGGTGACTCGGACTTCATGATCCCCTGCTTCCTTGGGAACCGCACTCGTTCAATGCGGCGACCGTCCCTAGCTCCCGCTCTTTCGAGGGTGCGTCACGAACGAACGCGACGTCCTACTTCCCCTTGCGCTTGAGGGCGCGCTGGATCGCGGCCCCCATGTCGGCCGGGCTTTCGGCCACCGAGATGCCAGCCGCTTCCAGGGCCGCCACCTTTTCGGCGGCGGTTCCTTTGCCACCCGAGATGATCGCGCCGGCATGACCCATCCGCTTGCCCGGAGGGGCCGCGCGCCCGGCGATGAACGCCGCCACCGGCTTGGTGACGTGTTCTTTGACGAACGCGGCCGCTTCTTCTTCGGCCGTGCCGCCGATTTCACCGATCATCAAGATCGCTTCCGTGGCGGGGTCGGCCTGGTACAGCTTGAACAGGTCGATCTGCGACGTGCCGACGATCGGGTCGCCGCCAATGCCGACGCACGTGCTCTGACCCAGACCCAGGTTCGACAACTGCCAGACCGCTTCATAGGTCAGCGTGCCCGAGCGGCTCATCACGCCGATCGGGCCCTTTTTGTGGATATAGCCCGGCATGATGCCGATCTTGCATTCGTCCGGCGTGATCACGCCGGGGCAGTTCGGGCCAATCAGCACCGACTTGCTCCGCTTGACGATCGGATAGACCTTGGCCATGTCGATGACCGGGACGCCTTCGGTGATGGCAATGATCACGCCAATGCCGGCATCGACCGCTTCCAGGATGGCATCGGCCGTGAAGGCCGGCGGCACGAAGATCATCGTGGCGTTCGCGCCGGTCTCCTTGACCGCTTCCACGACGGTGTCAAAGACCGGCAGGCCTTCGACCTTCTCGCCACCTTTGCCCGGCGTGACGCCGCCAACCATCTTGGTGCCGTAGGCCAAACAGCCCTTGGTGTGGAACTGGCCCACTTTGCCCGTGATGCCTTGGCAAATGACGCGGGTGTCTTTGTTGATCAGAATGCTCATCGGTTACGCGCTCGGCAGGCTAATTGTGGAATGATGTGTTCGGGTTCAGTGGGCGTTACTTAGCGGCGGCCACGACCTTTTTGGCAGCGTCGGTCAAGTCGGTGGCGGCAATGATGTTCACGCCGCTACCGGCCAGGATCTTGCGACCTTCTTCGACTTCGGTCCCTTCCAGACGTACGACCAGCGGCACGTTGAAGCCCACGGTCTTGTACGCCTCGACCACGGCCGTGGCGATCGTCGTGCAGCGCATGATGCCGCCGAAGATATTCACCAGCACGGCCTTCACCAGCTTGTCTGACAGCAGGATGCGGAACGCTTCGGTCACTTGCTCGACGTTGGCGCCGCCGCCGACGTCCAAGAAGTTGGCCGGCGAGCCGCCGTGCAGCTTGATCAGGTCCATCGTGCTCATGGCCAAACCAGCGCCGTTGACCAGACAACCGATGTTGCCATCGAGCTTCACAAAGCTGAGCCCCGCGGCGGCCGCCCGGACTTCGTCGGGGTTTTCTTCGGCCAAGTCGCGTAGTTCCAACAGGTCTTTGTGGCGATACAGGGCGTTGTCGTCGAACGTCATCTTGGCGTCGAGCGCGATCAGCTCGCCGTTGTCGGTGACGACCAGCGGATTGATTTCCAGCAGACTGCAATCCTGCTTCAAGAAGACCTGGCACAAGCCGCGCATGAACTTCTCGGCATGACCCAGGCTCGCGCCGCGCAGTCCTAGCAACACGGCCAGCTTGCGAGCCTGATAGGGTCGCAGGCCCGCCTCGGGGTCGAACGCTTCTTTGAAGATCAACTCGGGCGTGTGGGCGGCGACTTCTTCGATGTCCATGCCACCCTGGTTCGACACCATCAGGACCGGCGCTTTGCTGCCCCGGTCGACGACAATGCCCAGGTACAACTCGCGAGCGATCTTACAGCCGGCTTCGACCAGTACCTGGCTCACCTGTTGACCGGCAGCGCCGGTTTGAATGGTGACCAGCTCGTTGCCGATCAGGTTGGCGGCGACTTGCTTGGCCTCGTCAGGGCTGCGGACCAGTTGCACGCCGCGCTGGGCCTGATTGGTCTTGATGGTTCCCTTGCCGCGGCCGCCGGCATGGATCTGGGCCTTCACAACGGCCAGCGCGCCCCCCAGCTTGGTAAACGCGGCGGCCGCTTCTTCGCCCGAACGGGCCACTTCGCCCGCTGGGACCGGCACGCCGGCTTGTCGCAAAATGCCCTTGGCCTGGAACTCGTGAATTTTCATATGGTTGTCGCGTCGTGAGCCGTCAAAAGTTTCGCCGCCGGTGAACATTCGCGCCCCGTGGGGCCCGGCGGGACGGTTTATATTCCCTTTTGCCGGGTCGGTGGACAAGTGGCCGGGGGAGAAATTGTCATGCCGCTCGCCGATTTCGCGGCCACCGCGCGTATTGCGGGGCGTGGACCGGCAGTAAACTGGTCGAGTTCGCCTCCTACCTTCGTCGCAGGTTCCCCACATGAACATCTCGCCTTGGGCTGCCCATTTGATTTGCGCTAGCCTGCTGGGCATGTTGCCGACTCTGGTCTTGGCTCAACCGGCCGACGCAAAGGCGCGTTCGGCGGGGGACTGGCGAGCCGAAGGGAAGCAAGGGGCGGTTGCCGCCGGCGGCGCCGAGGCAGTCGCGGCGGGGATGCAGATTCTGCAAGCGCGAGGCAACGCGGCCGACGCGGCCGTCGCCACGGTGCTGGCCCTGAGCGTGACCGACAGCGATCAGTTCTGCTTTGGCGGCGAGGTGCCGTTCGTCCTCTACGATGCCAAGCGCGGCGTCGTCGAAGTGGTCTGCGGCCAAGGGGCCGCGCCGCGGTTGGCAACTCGCGAGCACTTTTCCGCGCGCGGAGGGATTCCCCTGTCGGGGCTCGAGCCGGCGGCGGTGCCGGCCGTGCTGGGGGCGTGCGTCACGGTGCTCGACCGGTTTGGCACGTTGCGGTTTGCCGACGTGGCCGCGCCGGCGCTAGCGATCTTGGATCGACACGCCGAGCCGTGGCATGCCGACCTGGCCGCCACCTTGCGCCGGTTGATCGAGGCCGAAGAGTCGGGCGCCGGCGACCGGCGGCGCGGCTTGCGACTGGTCGACGATTTTTTTTATCGCGGCCCGCTCGCGCGGGAACTGTCGGCCTGGTGCGAAGCCAACGGCGGGTTGATTCGCTATCACGATCTGGCGCGGCACGTGACACGCGTCGAAGAACCGGTCAGCGTCGAGTACCGCGGGTATCAGGTTTACAAGTGCGGCGTCTGGTCCCAGGGGCCGATGGCGCTGCAAACATTGCAATTGCTGTCAGGTTTCGAGCTGTCGCCGCTGGGACACAACCAGGCCCAAACGGTCCACCTGACCTTCGAGGCGATGAAGCTGGCGCTGGCCGATCGGGACATTTACTACGCTGACCCGTTGTATGCCGACGTGCCGCTCGAACAGTTGCTGGCTCCCAGCTATGCCGAGGCCCGCCGCGCGTTGATCGATCCGCAAAAAGCCTCGCTCGAACAGCGCCCCGGCGATCCACGCCAGGGACGCCCCTTGCTCGACGAGGCAAACAAGCGCGTCGGCCTGGGGGGGCCGAATCGTGACACAACTACCTGCGTGACGGCCGACGCGGCGGGGAACATGGTCGCGGCGACGCCCAGCGGTTGGAGCGGCGTGCTGGCCGGCAAGACCGGCATCTGGCTGGGCACGCGGTTGCAAAGTTTCAACATCTGGAAAGATCACCCCAACTGCATCGAGCCGGGCAAGCGGCCGCGGATCACCCTGACGCCGACGATTGTGCTAAAGGACAACAAGCCGACGCTGGCCATCAGCGTGGCCGGCGGCGATCGTCAGGATCAGACCGGCTTGCAGGTGCTGTTGAACGCGGTTGACTTCGGTATGTTGCCGGCCCAGGCGGTGACCGCCGAGCGGTTTGCCACGGATCATCACCTGGGCTCGTTCGGTCAGACGCCGGCCAAGCTGGGAAGTTTGACGGCTTATGACACCGTGGACGAAAAGACGATCGCCGAGTTGAAACGATTGGGGCATCGCGTCAAACAACAGCGCGGGCCATCGGCGTCGCCCGTGATGATTGCCATCGATCCGCGTGACGGCACGATTCGCGCCGCCGGCGATCCGTCGGCGGGGCGTCACGCCGCAGCTTGGTAGGCTCTTCTCCTTTTGCTTTAGATCAATGTTACCGCCATGTCTACGAATCCAAACGTCGCAAGCCAACCGGCAAACACCCCTCCCTTCCAGGGAGGGGCAGGGGGGAGGGTAAAGACGTCGCACGCCAAACGGCCCTGGGGACGGCTCGTCCACTCCTGTCACGATGTCTTCAGGCTGGCAACGTGTTTACCCTCACCCGCTCGCTGCGCTCGCGACTTCTCCCTGAGAGGGAGAGGTGTTGCTGCTTGCGCAGCAATTTGGGTGCTTGTGGCAGGGTTGTGCGGTGTCGTCCGGGCCGAGGACGAATCGCCCGGTGTCAGTCTGATTGCCCGCGACTCTCTGGCCGGTTGGGACGCCGGACCCGAGGCGCCGCGCGGCTGGAGCGTGAAGAACGGCGTTCTGCACTGCGAGAAGGGGTGTTCGCCGATCACCAGTGCTTGGACGTTCGGCGAGTTTGAATTCACACTGAGCTGGCGTGGTGCGCCGCTTGAGTTGAGCTTCGTCGGAGCGAGCGATGGTGAAGTGATTTACTCCGGGGTCGAGGGGGAGGAGGTAGACGGCACTCGCACCATCCAGGGCAAGCGGCAGGGCAAGCGAATCGAATGGGCTGAATTGAGGGGAAGCGGCTCGGCCACCGGCGAATGGGATCCTACGGAACGTGTCGCGTTCCGGTTCGCGAGTACCGGCAAGGCAGTCCAGATCACCGAGTTGAGTGTCACCGAACCTCGCGGGAAGCCGCTATTCAACGGTCGCGACCTGACGGGATGGTGGACGCCGGGGAACATTGGTTCGTGGCCAGTGATCGACGGCAAGATCGTCTGCATCAACGACAAAGGAGACTATCTGCGAACCGAGAAGGAATACGGCAACTTTACCCTGTCGTTCGAATACAAGATGGCCAAAGGGGGTAACTCGGGCGTCGGCATTCGCACGCCGCGGGCCGCCTGGCCCAGCACCGAGGGGATGGAATTACAGTTGATGGACGAGCCCGCCGAAATGCCGATCACGCGGCATTCGACGATGAGCATTTATGGCAACGTGCCGCCGCTGCGACGCAATGACCGATCCGAGGAGTGGAACCGGGTCGTGGTCAAAGCCGAGGGGTACATGATCTCGGCCTGGATGAACGGCGAGTTGGTCCAGCAGGTCAACACGTTCTGGTCCCCCGAGTTGAAGCATCGGTTCCTGAATGGTTGGATCGGCCTGCAAGACCACGGCGCCCGAACCGAGTTTCGCAACATCTACGTCTTGGAAGGAGCGTCGTCGCCAGGTTTGGACCAGTGGTATCAACCACGGCGCATGACCGGCGCGCAAACGCTGGTGAATCAACTGATGAACACCGAGGCGCTCTCGCGCCGTGACGTGTTACGACCAATGCAGCCGAAGAGCATTGATCCATTCGAGACTTATCCCAAGCTCGATAACGGCCGGCTGATGGGGGTGTTTGAAGGGCGGGGGGCGCTGCTGTCGATCAGTGGCTTGCAGCACAGTTCGGCCCGTCTGCGCATGTACGTCGATGGCGTCAAGCAGCCGACGATTGATTGCGTGGCGAACGAATTGCTGAAGCATGTACCGACGATTCGTGAGGATCTCAATGGCCCGCTCGTTTATTTCCCGTTCGCGCATCAGCTCGTCGTCACCATGGAAGCCGAACGAGTGCCCGAGCATGACATCGAAGTCGTGGCGATCGACGAACCAACCAAGCTCGAGACCGTTGCCGCCGCCGAACCCGAGTTGACGCGGCAATTGCTGCCGGCCCTGTCCTATCGTTGGGAGCAGCATGGTCATGGCGGCATTCGACAACACGACCGACTGCGCAAGGCGGAAAGCGAACAACTGACCATCGAGCCCGGCGCGCGCATCAAGCTGGTGGAACTCGACGGCACAGGCGTCGTGCATTGGTTTCGTTTGCGCGTGCCCACCAAGACGCTCCAAGCCGAAGACCTATGGCTGGAAATCACGGCCGACGGGGAAAGCGCGCCGACGATCGCCGCGCCGGTGCGGTATTTCTTCCCGGGACTCGATCAGGGGAAGAACTATCAGAATCTTGTCGTGCTGAACAAAGACGGGTTGTTCAATCGGTTGGCCATGCCCTATGTGCAGGGAATCTCGTTTGCCGTGGTCAATCGTGCCAAGCGTGCGCACAAGGAAGTGCAGTTGCAGGTCGCGTACGATGAATCGTACCGACTAAGCGATGGAATCAGGCTGCCACTGCGGGGGTTCTTTCAGCGGGGTGGCGAACTGGCGCACCAGCTACCGTCGCCCGACGCTCGAATTGTCGGCCTGATCGCGGCGGAAAACGGCAGTAAGTCCATTGAGCCAAATGCCTCGCCGCCGAATGAATTGATGTTCCGCCTGCCAATCGGGCAACCAGAACTGCGCGAGACCTTTGTGGGCAGTTATCACGGCCTGTCATGGCGGTGGTGGCTGACGACGCAACCATTGGCAAGTCAGGTCCGGCTTCCCTACTCGTGGCCAACGCATAACTGGCTGGTGTTATATTATACGTCCACTGGCGAAGCGCGTTAGAGCCCTGACGCCAACCGCCACGACGTAAACGATTGAGCCGCGAGAGTCCCTCGTTCTTTACACGAACGCATTATTAATACGCGAACGATTACAACCAACATGAACATCACAATCGCCGCTGAATCGGTAACTAAGACTACTTGCGACGCCTTGGCGGTCGGGTTTTATTCTGACGGGACGCTGACCGGCGCTGCCCAGCAAGTCGACAACGCTTCGCAAGGCCTGCTCACGCGGCTCAAGGAGCGGAAGGAGTTGACCGGCAAGTTGTACGAGACGCTCGCGCTGTACGACGTGCCGGGTGTGGCGGCTCCGCTGGTGGTGACCGTCGGCTTGGGTGACGCGGCCAAGGTCGACGCCGGTGTGGCGTATCGCGCCGCGGCTTGCGCGGCAAGATTCTTGTCGCAGAAGCAGCGCGGCAAGGTGGCGTTGTTTCTGAACGAAGGTCCGTTCGCGCCGTTTGCCGCCGCCTCGGTGGCCGGTGCCGCGGTCGGTTGCCAGGGACAGGACTTGTATCGGATCGAGAAGAAGCGATTCCCCTTCGGCGAGATTACGTTCAGCGGCGCGACGGCCACGCAGCTTGAACGTGGCAACGTATTGGGCGAGACGCTGAATCTGGCCCGTAAACTGGTGAACGAGCCGGCCCAGGAGATGTATCCCGAGTCGTTCGCCAAGGCGGCCGAAACGGCCGCGAAAGAGGTCGGGTTACGCTGCGAAGTGTGGGACAAAGCACGCTTGGAGAAGGAACGCTGCGGCTCGCTGTTGGCGGTGGCCAAGGGGTCGGAGCGCCCGCCGCGGCTGGTGATCCTGGAGCATCGCGGCGGCAAGGCCGGCGAAGCGCCGATCGCGCTGGTGGGCAAAGGAGTCACGTTCGACTCGGGCGGATTGTCGCTCAAGCCGACCGATGGTATGACCACGATGAAGTGCGATATGGCCGGCGCGGCCGCGGTGTTGGCCACCATGACGGCCATCGCCCGGTTGAAACTTCCGGTGAATGTCGTGGGGCTGGCCGGCTTGGTCGAGAACATGACCGGCGGCGCGGCCATGAAACTGGGGGACGTGCTGACCGCGCGCAGCGGCAAGACGATCGAAGTCCTGAACACCGACGCCGAAGGGCGCCTGGTCCTGGCCGACGTGTTGAACGTAGCGCTCGATTACAAGCCGAGCAAGATCGTCGACCTGGCCACGCTCACCGGGGCGTGCGTGGTGGCGCTGGGGACCGACGTGGTCGGAGCGATGGCGAACGATCAGGCCTGGTGCGACACGGTGATGGGGGCCGCGCGCAAGGTCGGCGAGCCGATCTGGCAACTGCCGATGTTCCCCGAATACAACGACATGATCCGCAGCGAAGTCGCCGACATCAAGAACACCGGCGACGGCCGCTGGGGCGGAGCGATCGCGGCGGCCAAGTTCCTCGAAGAGTTCGTGGCCGGCACCCCCTGGGTTCACCTCGACATCGCCGGGCCGGCGTTCTTTGACAAGCCGAAACCCTGGGCCGACGGCGGCGGCACGGGGTGCATGGTGAGGACGCTGGTGGAGCTATTGGCGGCTAGCGATTAACGATTAGACCGTAGAAGGAAACGCAGCGGACGCTACACGAGGGTGGCCCAGGTGCTTGCACCTGGGTGGCCGCAGGCCACAAGAAACCTCGATCGCCGTCCCGCGCAGGTGGCGAGTTTCCATTGGGGTTGCGCGTGCCCATCGAGTTTCTTGTTGCTGCGCAACACCGATGGCCAAGCCATCGGTGCCACCCAAGGCAATAGAACGTGGCGAGTCCCGCTCTATACGCTTCGCTTCGGGCGCGGAATCTGCGAGCCACCTTTCTTGCCGCGCTTCTTGCCTTGTTCCTTGTCGTCGCCGCGCCAGTCGACCGTGTGGACCGGCTTGCCCAGCGAGTCGCGCATCCGTTCAATCCGATCGCGCAGCGCCGCCGCTCGCTCGAACTCAAGCTGGTCGGCTGCGGCCAGCATTTCGGCTTCGAGTTCGTTCAGGTATTCCTCGGTGATGTACTGCACTTCGTCCCCGTGGCCGACGGCGGCGTTGGCCTGGGCATGGGCCGCGGCGGCCGACTCGATCCCTTCGCGAATGCTCTTCTTGATCGTCTCGGGCGTGATGCCGTGCTCCTGGTTATAGGCTTCTTGCACGGCGCGGCGACGGCGCGTTTCTTCGATCGCCTTGCGCATCGATTCGGTTACCTTATCGCCGTACAGCAGCACCTTGGCGTTCACATTGCGGGCCGCGCGGCCAATGGTCTGCATCAGCGACGTCTCGCTGCGCAAGAAACCTTCCTTGTCGGCGTCCAGGATGGCCACCAGCGAGACCTCGGGCAGATCGAGCCCTTCGCGCAACAGATTCACGCCCACCAACGCCTCGAACCGGCCGGCCCGCAGGTCGCGCAGCAGCTCGACCCGCTCGAAGGCGTCGAGTTCGCTGTGCAGCCATTTGCACTTCACGCCGTGCTCGGTCAGATAGTACGACAAGTCTTCGGCCATTCGTTTGGTCAACGTCGTGACCAGCACGCGTTCGCTGACGGCGGCGCGTTCTTTGATTTGTTCCAACAGGTGTGGCACCTGGCCACGGGCGGGCGAAAGCTCGATCACCGGGTCCAGCAGTCCCGTCGGGCGGATCACCTGCTCGACCACTTCGCCGCCGGTCTTTTCCAGTTCATAGGGGCCGGGCGTGGCCGAAACGTAAATCGCCTGTTGTGACTTGGCTTCCCACTCATCGAACTTGAGCGGCCGATTGTCGAGCGCGCTGGGCAAGCGAAAGCCGTGCTCGACGAGGGTGCTCTTGCGGCTATAGTCGCCGGCATACATGCCGCGGACCTGGGGAATGGTGACGTGCGACTCGTCGACGAACATCAGGAAATCTTTGGGAAAGTAATCGAACAGCGTGTCGGGCGTTGAGCCTGGCGGGCGACCGCTCAACGGGCGGCTGTAGTTTTCGATGCCCGGGCAGTAGCCGACTTCCATCATCATTTCGATGTCGAACCGCGTGCGGGCGTTCAACCGTTGGGCTTCGAGTAGCTTGCCCTGCTCGCGGAAGATTTCCAGCCGGTCGTCGAGTTCCTTGCGAATGCTGTCGATGGCGTTGGTCACCCGCTCTTCGGGCAGCACGAAGTGCTTGGCCGGGTAGATGAACAACTCTTCCTTGGCTTCGATCGTTTCGCCGCTGGTTGGGTTGATGTAGGCCAACCGATCGATCTCGTCACCCCAGAACTCGATGCGATAGGCGAATTCCTCGTAGCTGGGCCACAACTCGACGCAATCGCCGCGGACACGGAATCTGCTGCGCTGGAACTCGATGTCGTTGCGCTCGTACTGAATCTCGACCAGCTTGGCCAACATGGCGTCGCGGTCGACCTGTTGGCCGCGGCTAAGGCTGACCATCATTGCCCGATAGTCTTCGGGCGAGCCCAAGCCGTAAATGCACGACACGCTGGCCACGATGATCACGTCGCGGCGGCTGACCAAGGCGCTCGTCGCGGCGAGGCGCAAGCGATCGATGCTCTGGTTGATCGAGGCGTCTTTCTCGATGTAAATGTCGCGCTGCGGGATGTACGCCTCGGGCTGGTAATAGTCGTAGTAGCTGACAAAGTAGTGGACCGCGTTGTTGGGGAAGAACTCCTTGAACTCCGAGTAAAGCTGCGCGGCCAGGGTTTTATTGTGCGACAGGACGAGTGCCGGGCGATCGAACTGGCGAATGACGTTCGCCATGGTGTACGTCTTGCCCGAGCCGGTGACCCCCATCAGCACCTGCTGCTTGCGACCTTCGCGAACGCCGTCGGTCAGGGCGGCAATGGCCTGGGGCTGATCGCCGGCCGGCTGAAACGGACTGACCAGATCAAAGATCACGCGGAGCCTATGGTAAATGAGTGGTAGTCGTACGCATCGATCGAACCATTAGCCCCGGCGAGTCGCCGAGAGGATCGCTCGACCAATCCTTTTGTCGTCGACAAATTGTACCGCTTCAGGGAACACCGTTCTGGGCCGATTCGGCGGTCTTCACGGTCAGGTTCCCGGCGATCTTCTCCATCGTCTTGGGGCCCATGCCGCGGACCTGGCGAAGTTGTTCCACTCGCTCGAACGGTCCATGTTGTTGGCGATGTTCGACAATCCGTTTGGCCAAGGTTTCGCCCACGCCGGGCAACTGGGCGATCTCGATCCAAGGGGCGGTGTTCACGTCGATCAGGTAAGCGATCTCGCCCCGCGGCGCACGATCCAACTCGACCAACGTGTCTCGCCGGTTCCACCACGTGACCGCCATCGCCCCCAAAGCCACCACCGCCAGCCCGGCCAGCGTCACCTGATCGCGTCGGCGCAGGGGCCAGAATGGCATGGCCGCTAACTCTCAAGCTAAGGAAGGTGGACGCCTTGTCACGATTCCTGGTCAGTTGTCCGTTGTCAGTGGTCAGTTGTAAAAGGCCAGCAGCAGAATCTCCTACAACTGACAACGGACCACTGACAACTGACGCTCGCGCTAGCGAGCAAAATATTCCGGCAACTGATTCTTCACCGCGCCGTTGAACTTGAATGGGTGCGGCTCATAAACGCCGACGATATCGACCTTGCTGTGGGGCGGAATCTTTTCTTCCAAGCCCACTCCCCAGTAGCACGCATTGACCAGCAGTCGCCGCACCCCTTCGCTCACCAGATCGGTCGACGAGCCCATCGTGGTCGTGAACACTCGCGACTTCTCGCCCGACGCACCCTGAAACGACTTGATCCACGCCACCGGCATCATCGGGCTGTTCTTTTCCCCATCGAGCGCCGGATCGGTCGGCTTCATCCCAGTCAGGATTTGACCGAGAACCAGCGGTTGGCTGTCGCCGGGTAGCGGCAAGCGCACGCCATAGACATCGGTCGGGCCCCAAATGTCGCCGTCCTTGAGCCCGCGCAGGATCGGGTGGCTGGCCATCCCGGGCACCACCAGCCCGCGCGTGCTTTGCGTGCCATGCTTGCCGTGGTGGCTGACCCAAGTTTCGCCCAGCACCTGCCGGCCGAAGCCGCCGTCCCATTCCTCGCTGTTGTAACCGTACTGGTCATAGGTCGGGCTCGTCAGCTTGAAGGCGTGGGTCGCGGTTCGCATGCCGATGATCGGCCGTCCCGACTCGACGTACTTGACGATATGTTCCATCTGGTTGTCGGTCAGGTTGCGGAACCGCGTGGCGATGATCATCAGGTCGGCTTTGTCCAGCGCGGCCAGTCCGGGGATGTTGTCGCTGATGTTCGGGGCGACGTAGCCGCTCTTGGGATCAATGGCGAACAGCACCGTACACTTAAAGCCGTGATGCTTGGCGAGAATGCGCGCCAACTGGGGCAGCGCCTCTTCGGAGCGATATTCTTCGTCGCCGCTGATCAGCACCACGTGCTTGCCCGCACCGGGGCCTTCGCCCCCTGGGAAAACCAGCCAGGGATCGGCGGCCTGGGCCACGGCGGCGATTGCAATCAACAGTATCGACGAAACGATCACGGCGTAACGACGCATGGAGATATCCTTGACGTGCGAGTATTGAGGATGCGGCGCGTCGACCTTTAGCCCTCGGTCAATGACCGGGGGCGTTCGAGAGCGAGCCGCGAGGGGTTTGAATGACAACGACCGAGGTGCGAGATTCAGCAACGCCCGTCAGCATAACTGGGTAGGCTGGGGCAGCAAAGGTGCGCCAATCGGCATAGCTGGCCAAGTGCCGCAAATCGCGGCAAAAACGGCGAATCCTCGGCCCCAACCGGCGGGCTTTTCGTTTGACACCCCCGACCTGCCCGGTAAGAATGAAACTAGCTTGTGGCCGTCGACCAGCCGGTTCGTTTCGTTAGGGTCGCGCGGCAGGGTCGTGCTCCCGTCGCGTGACGGGCCCCCCTGGCACGGCCAGTTCGGGTTGCGATGAACCTATCGCGATTGACCTGATCTGACATACGCGCTGTTGATGGGCGACGAACCCCGACGCGCCACTTGGGCAACCGACGGTTTTCATACAGAGCCGGTATCCAAAGAGAGTGAGTAGCATGCCGCTGTTTGCCTTGCCAACCAACGCCTTGGGGCTGATCGTCATCCTGGCGGTGATCCTGTTGTTGTTCGGCAATCGATTGCCGCTGTTGATGCGTTCGCTCGGCCGCAGCGTCACCGAGTTCAAGAAGGGTGTCAACGACCCGGGCGAGATCGAAGACGACGGCGATAACACGAAAAAGCAAGCTTGAACCGTCAGGGCACCGAAAGCGTATGCTTGTGGGGCGCATCAGATGCGAGGAGCGGAGTCATGGGATTCGGACCAATCGGATTCATGGAAATGCTGGTGATCGGCGTGCTGGCCGTGTTGCTGTTCGGCAACAAGTTGCCCAGCGTCGCTCGTTCGCTCGGCAAGAGTTTGACCGAGTTCAAGAAGGGAATGTCGGGCCTGCAGGACGAGTTCCACAGCGCCATGAGCGAGAATCAGTCGTCGACCAAGGCCGTGGCCCGTCGGCCACGCGAACTGGACGACCGCGAGGAAGCGACCGCGCCGAAGTTCGAGCCGCCGACCAGCGAACCTTCGCCGGGCTAAGGCGGTCCTTCAAAGCGTAAGGCTTCTTGAAGAAGCAATGCACAAGGCCCCCGGTCATTGACCGGGGGCTAATGAATATAACAAGCGTGTCGAGTTTGCCGATGAACCGTCCCGTGGCCAGCAACCGAACTGTCGTCGTCCGACCGACTGGGCTGGTGCGCGTCGCGCAGGAAGATCGAATTATTATCGAGTAGCCCCGGCGGCTATTCGACAATCAGGGCACTCGACGCCGGCAATTCGATTCACACCCAACGCCCTGGTGGCCCAAGCAGGCCACCCAGGGTGTTTTTGTTTGGTAGCGATTAGCCATTAGCAACTAGCGATTAGATCGGACAGCGAGCAACGTCGTTCCTGCCTTAACTAGCAACCAGCAACTAGCCTCTAGCAACTTCTCTCCCCATGCGCCGCATTCAAATCTACGACACCACGCTTCGCGATGGCAGCCAAGGCGAAGGCGTCAGCTTCTCGCTCCAGGACAAATTGTTGGTGGCCCAGCGGCTCGACAGCCTGGGCTTCGATTTCGTCGAAGGGGGCTATCCCTTGTCGAACGACAAGGACGCCGCGTTCTTTCAACGCCTGGCCGCCGCGCCGCTCAAGTCGACGAAGCTGTGTGCTTTTGGCATGACGCGCCGCAAAGGGATCGCGGCCGCGGACGATCCTGGCATGAAGGCCCTGGTCGCATCGCGCGCCCCGGTGATGACCATTGTCGGCAAAACCTCGGACTTTCACGTGACCGAGGTGCTGCGTGTGTCGCTCGATGAAAACCTGGCGATGATCGACGAAACGATCCGCTACCTGCGCAGCCAGGGGCGGCAAGTGATCTACGACGCCGAGCACTTCTTCGACGGCACGAAAGCCAACCGCGATTACGCTCAGCAGACCATTCGCGCCGCCGCCGCGGCCGGCGCCATGCTGGTTGTGCTGTGCGACACCAACGGCGGCAGCATGCCCGAGGAGATCGCCGAACTGACGCGCTGGGCGGCCGATTCGTTGCTGGTGCCGGTGGGTATTCACTGCCACAACGATTGCGATTTGGCCGTGGCGAACAGTCTGGCCGCCATCGACGCTGGCGCGGTGCAAGTGCAGGGGACAATCAACGGCCTGGGCGAGCGCTGCGGCAATGCCGATCTGATCTCGGTGATCGCCAACCTGGCGCTGAAGAAGAAATCGTACGAGGTGCTGGCGGCGGACAGCCTGTCGCGGCTGACCGATCTGTCGCGCTATGTCTACGAACTGGCCAATCTGAACCATCGCAACAACCAGGCCTTCGTCGGCCAAAGCGCCTTTGCCCACAAAGGGGGCATGCACGTCCACGCGGTCAACCGCGCGGCAGAAAGCTACGAGCACATTCGCCCCGATCTGGTCGGCAACGAACGCCGCGTGTTGGTCAGCGAGCTGTCGGGGCGCTCGAACATCGAAGCCCTGACGGCCAAGCACAACCTGCAAACCGATCGGGCCCTGTTGGACAAGATTTTGGCCCGCGTGGTGCAGTTGGAAAACGACGGCTACCAGTTCGAGTCGGCCGAAGCGTCGTTCGACTTGCTGGTGCGCAAGTGCGCCGGCACGTTCCAGCCCCACTTCGAGCGCTTGAACTTTCATGTCTCGGTCGAGGCGGGGGCCGAAACCAGCAGCGCCGGCCCGGTCACCACGACCGAGGCCACCGTCAAGCTGCGCGTCGGCGACGCGGTGCGCCACGAAGTGGCCGAAGGGGACGGCCCAGTCAACGCGCTCGACGCGGCCTTGCGCAAGGCCCTGCGGACGGCTTTCCCCAGCTTGGACGAGATGCACCTGGTCGACTACAAGGTCCGCGTCATCAATAGCGAGGCCGCCACGGCCGCCGGTGTACGAGTGGTGATCGAAAGCCGCGACGAGCACGAAGTCTGGGGCACCATCGGCGTCAGCGAGAACATCATTGAAGCCAGCTGGCTGGCGCTTGTTGACAGCATTGAATACAAACTGCTGAAAGAAGAGAGGCTAGGGGCGAGAGGCTAGGGGCTAGCCGGAGAAACGGGGGCTGGTGTGAAGAGTTATCGAGAGCTGATCGCCTGGCAACTTGGTATGGACCTAGTTGTCGAAGTCTATCGTATCGTTCAACAGTTTCCGTCCCATGAACTTTATGGGCTAACGAGCCAGACGCGTCGAGCTGCCGTCTCGATCCCAGCCAATATCGCCGAAGGACATGCGCGCGACTCAACAGCAGAGTTCTTGCACCACCTTTCTTACGCGATCGGTTCGGCTGCCGAGCTTGAAACACATCTACTGATCGCGGAGCGATTAGGGTATGTTTCTGCAGAAGGCGTTCAATCCATGTTGAAGCGGCTCGACGAATTTGGGCGGGTCGTCCGTGGTCTTCAGAAGTCAATGAACACGCGACGCGATACGAAGTCCTGATCCGTTTCTGCTAGCCTCTAGTCCCTAGTCTCTAGCCCCTTACGCCCATGCACGAATTGCCGAAACAATATTCCCACGCCGAGCCCGAGGCTCGCCTATATGCCTATTGGAAAAAAGAAGGATTCTTCCATAGCACACCAGATGCCACGAAGAAGCCCTACACGATTGTCATTCCGCCACCGAACGTGACGGGCGCGCTTCACCTTGGGCATGCACTGAACAACACGCTGCAGGACATTCTGATCCGTAGCAAGCGCATGCAGGGTTTCAACGCCCTGTGGATGCCGGGCACCGACCACGCGGGCATTGCCACCCAGGCCGTCGTCGAGCGCCGCATTCTGCAAGAAGAAAAGCTCAGCCGCCACGACTTGGGCCGCGAAAAGCTGGTGGCCCGCATCTGGGACTGGAAGCAGCAATACGAGCAGCGCATCCTGGGCCAGTTGCAGCGCATCGGCGCGAGCTGCGATTGGCAGCGGACTCGCTTTACGCTCGACGAGCAATGCGCCCGGGCCGTGCGACAGACGTTTTTCAGTCTGTTCAAAGCCGGGCTGATCTTCCGCGGCAAGCGGCTGGTCAACTGGGACACGTACCTGCAAACCGCCGTCAGCGATGACGAGGTGATTCAGGAAACGGTCAAGGGGAACTTCTGGCATCTCCGCTATCCGGTGATCGATCCCCAGCCGGGCGAGCCGACCCATGTGTCGATCGCCACCACGCGTCCCGAAACGATGCTGGGCGATACGGCCGTGGCGGTCCATCCGGACCCGGCCCGCGCGCTCGATGTGGCCGAAGCCGAACTGAAAAAGAAGTTGGCCGAAGCGCCCGAGAAGCAAAAGGCCGAAGTCGGGCAGCAGATCGACGAGCTGGCCGAGCGGCGTCGCACGATGTTGCCGCTATTGCTCAAGCTGCGCGAAATGGCCCGCGCCGGTCGTCAGGTGATGCTGCCGCTGGTCGATCGGCCGATTCCGCTGGTGGCCGATGAATGGGCCAAGCCCGAGTTGGGAACTGGCGCGGTGAAGATTACGCCAGCGCACGACCCGAACGACTATCTGGTGGGCGAGCGGCAAGGGCTCGAAAAGCTGAACATGATGAACCCCGACGGCACGGTGAACGCCGTCGGCAAGCAATACGCCGGTTTGACAATGGCCAAGGCCCGCGAACGCGTGGTGGCCGACCTCGACGCGGCCGGCTTGCTCGACAAGGTGGAAGATCGGGAGATCGAGCTGCCGTTTTCTGATCGCTCGAAGACGCCCATCGAACCTTATCTGGCCGATCAATGGTTCGTGAAGATGGGGGACGCCGCCGACGGCAAGCCGGGCCTGGCCCAATCGGCAATGGACGCCGTGAGCGACGGCCGCGTGAAGATCGTGCCGGCTCGCTACGCCCGCGGCTATTTGGATTGGCTGGGCGAAAAACGCGACTGGCCCGTGAGCCGGCAACTCTGGTGGGGCCACCGGATTCCGGTATGGACGAAATCAATTGCCGCCGATTCTATTTGGCATCTAGCTGTCAGCGAGGGCGTTGATCCGCTAAGTCCGTCGCTTGAAAAGCCCGATGCCTTGCCACGATTACCGGAAAATGTTGTTGCTTCAGTTGATGGCAAAACAGTCAGAGTGTGCGTTGGTACTCATGGAGATGAATACGAAAAGCGACTCGTAAATGACGGCTTCGTCCAAGACCCCGACGTTCTCGACACTTGGTTCAGCTCGGCGCTTTGGCCGCACAGCACGCTGGGCTGGCCCGAGCAGACGCCGGAGCTGAAATACTACTATCCGACCAGCACGCTGGTGACGAGCCGCGACATCATCACCCTTTGGGTGGCGCGGATGGTGCTGACCAGTTTGTTTAACGTGAAGCAGCGCGATCTCGACGCCGGAAATGAAACCCCTCTCCCTCCGGGAGAGGGTGGTGAGCGCAGCGAACCGGGTGAGGGTCCCGCCTCAGGCTTGCGCGATTCAGGTGGCAGGCTGGACCCTCATCCGGCCTTCGGCCACCTTCTCCCGGGGGGAGAAGGGTCGAAGCGCGCCGCTCGCAAGTTGCCTGACTCGCTGCCTGATGATGACGAATGGAAGCAAGACGAATACAAGCAAGGGGTCGTGCCGTTCCGCGAGGTCTACATCCACCCCAAGATTCTCGATGCCTTCGGCGACACGATGTCGAAGAGCAAAGGGAACGGCGTCGATCCGCTGGACGTGATCGATAAGTTCGGCGCCGATTCGTTGCGGTTCGGGCTCGCCTACCTGACGACCGAGACGCAGGACGTGCGGATGCCGGTCGATTTCGAGTGCCCCCATTGCCAGGCGATGGTCGAGCAGACGCGCAAGAACCGCGTCCTGCCGCGCGTGCCATGCAAGCAGTGTGGCAAGGAGTTCAGCACCCAATGGGCCGAAAAGCCCGAGGACAAGGCCTTGCCTCGCGGGCCGGTGATCAGCGAACGGTTCGAGCTGGCCCGCAACTTCTGTAACAAGCTCTGGAACGCCGCGCGGTTCGCGCTGGGCAATCTGGAGGGGTACACGGCCGCGCCGGTGGCCGACGCCGACTTGGCCGTCGAGGATCGTTGGATTCTCAGCCGGTTGAGTACGACGGCCGCCGCTTCGACGGCGGCCTGGGACGAGTATCGCTTTGCCGACGGCTGCCGGGCGCTCTATGAGTTCGCCTGGGACGAGTTCTGCAGTTTTTATCTCGAGATGGTGAAGAACCGGCTGCAAGACCCGGCCACGCGGCCAGTGGCCCAGCGAGTCTTGGCCCACGTGTTCGACGCGCTGCTCCGGTTGTTGCATCCGGTGGTGCCGTTCGTGACCGAAGAGATTTGGCAACTGCTGAACGAAGCCGCCCCCGAACGCGGCATTGACAGTCCTACCGAGGGGGACAAGAGCATCATGATCGCCGCGTGGCCGACGGCCGACGCGCGCCGCCAGGACGGAGAGATCGAAACTCGCTTTGCCCGGTTCCAGGATTTGCTCAAGACGCTGCGCGACATCCGCGCGCGGCAGAACATCGCCCCCCGCACGCCGGTCAAGTTCTCGGTCCGCTCGACGCCCGAGCTGGCCCGACTGCTGGAGCCGATGGGCGTCTACTTTCAGTCGCTGGCCAATGCCGAGCCCACCGCTTGGGGGCCCCAGGTGACGCCGCCGGCCCAGAGCGCCCACGTGACGCTCGGCGAAGCCGACGTGTACGTCGACCTGGAAGGGCTGATCGACGTGGCGGCCGAACTCGCCCGCCAGGAAAAGGAGCGGGACAACTTGACCAAGCAGATCGCCGGCAAGGAAGGAAAGCTGTCGAACGCCAGCTTTGTGGAGCGGGCTCCGGCGGTCGTGGTCGAAGGCGAACGGGCCAGCCTGGAAGAGCTGCGCCGCAAACTCGCGGCCGTGAACGAGGCGCTGACCAAGCTTCGCGCGGCGAAGAAGTAACTGCTGCCAGCGCAGTATGCCATTCTCCGAGCTTTTTCCGCGAAATCTCCCACCACTGGCAGCGTGCCGCGCGGAGTGCCTATAATCAATCTCTGCGGTCCAAGGTTCCGGCGGCAGGGAATGGCGTCCGGGTTCCGCAGCACGCCCCTCGAGCGACGACCGGTCGCCGGCGCGTGCCAGAAACGGTAGCCAGTCTCGCGCGCACCCAGGTTCGATAGCCTCGATCGCTGTTTGCGCCGGTCAGTTCGGAAGGTGAATCATGCCGGTGCAGATGGAGTTGTCGCGGATCATCATCAGCGAGATCAACGACCAGCAGGTGATCTACCTGAAAGAGGTCGACGGCACACGCTCGTTCCCGATCTTGATCGGCATCTTTGAAGCCACGATCATCGACCGCCGCGTGAAGGGGTTCGCCTCGCAGCGCCCGCTGACGCACGATCTGCTGGTAAGCCTGGCCGACAATCTGGGAGCGCAGTTTCAGAGCGTGGTCATCTCGGAACTCAAGGATCACACCTACTACGCCAAGCTGGTCGTGAAGCACGAGGGTGAGACGATCGAGATCGACAGCCGACCCAGCGACGCGATTGCGGTCGCCGTGACGTGCGATCCGCCCCTGCCGATCTACGTCTCGGAAGAAGTGCTCAACGACGTCCTCGGCGGCGAGTAGCTCGCGGAGCGATCAGAATGCAATCATCGCGCCGCGCTTGAGAACGCTGTTTGCAGCGCCTTGAGCCCCGCTTGTCCCCGGTCGCCATCGACGACGACGTTCACGCGGACTTCGCTGGTGTTGATCATCTCGACGTTGATCCCCGCCTCGGCCAGCGACTTGAACATCCGAATCGCCACGCCGGTGTGGCTGCGCATGCCAATGCCCGAGACCGACAGTTTGGCGACCTTGGGGGCCGAGGTGACCGCGCCGCATTTCAAGTTGGCGGACAACCTGCCCGCCACTTCGACGGCCCGCTTCAGCTCGCTGCGCGGCACGGTAAAGCTGAGCGTGGCGCGGCCTTCGACGCTGAAACTTTGGACGATCATATCGACGAAGATCCGCTCGCTGGCCACTCCTTCGAACACCGCCGCGGCCAGGCCGGGCGTGTCGGGAATGTCGTTCACGGTGACTCGGGCTTGCGATTCGTCCAGGTCGACGTCGTCGATCGTCAGGTCTTCCATCGCGTGTAGGCGTTGCAGCCGGGCCACGACCGCGGCCGCGTCGCCGTCGGCGTGCTTGGCCGGCGCCGCCAGGGGCGTCCGTTGCGGCGGGGCCTTGTCGAGCGAAAACACGCGATGCACCGTTCGCAGGGCTTGCAAGCCGGCGTCCTTGGCGACCAGCACCGAGATTTTGATCTCGCTGGTCGTGATCATCAGAATGTTGATACCGGCGTCGGCCAGTGCGCGGAACATGGTTTCGGCCACGCCGGTCTGAGTGGCCATGCCCAGGCCCACAACCGAGACCTTCGATACGTTCTCGTCGTAGGTGAATCCCTCGGCGCCCAATTCCTTGGCCGCTTCCTCGACCGCCTTGAGCGTGGGCTTCAGGTCGTCGTGCAACACGGTGAACGAAATGTCCGCCTTCGAGTCGGCGCCGACGTTCTGCACGATCATGTCGACCGAGATGTTGCGGGCGGCGATCTTCGAGAACAACGTCAGACTCGTCCCCGGCCGGTCGGGCACGCCCAGCAGCGTGATCCGCGCTTCTTGCTTGACCAGCGTGCAACCGCACACCGGCTGATCTGGCGACTCGGGCTCGGCCACGATCATCGAGCCGGGAATGTCGGCGGCGCTATTACGAACGTGGATCGGCACGTTGAACTTCTTGCCGAACTCGATCGACCGACTGTGCATGACGCCGGCCCCCAGACTGGCCAGTTCGAGCATCTCGTCGTAGCTCACTTGAGGCGTCATTCGCGCCTCGGGCAGCACACGCGGATCGGTGGTGTAGACGCCATCGACGTCGGTGTAGATTTCACAGGCGTCGGCCCCCAGCACCGCGGCCAGCGCCACGGCCGTGGTGTCGCTGCCGCCGCGGCCCAGCGTGGTGATGTTGTAGTTCTCGTCGATCCCTTGGAAGCCGGCGGCGATGACGATCTTGCCGTCGTTCAGGGCCGCGCGCATCCGATCGGTCGAAATCTTGCGAATGCGGGCCTTGGTGTGAGTGCTGTCGGTTTCGATGCCGATTTGCGCGCCGGTCATGCTGACAGCCTGGTAGCCGAGCGAGTGAATGGCCATGGCCATCAATGCCACGCTCACCTGCTCGCCGGTCGACAGCAGCATGTCCATCTCCCGCGCCGGCGGGTTGTCGTTGATCGCGTTGGCCAGATCGACCAGCACGTCGGTGCTGTGCCCCATGGCGCTAACAACCATCACGACCTGGTTGCCGTTCTGGTGAGCGCGGATCGCCTTGCGCGCGGCCGCCAGGATCTTTTCGCTGTTGGCGACGCTAGTGCCGCCGAACTTTTGCACGATGAGGGGCATGGATTTGTCTTCAGCTTCTGAGAATCATCTTGTGGTCCTGGCGTTACCCTTCTCCCTCCGGGAGAAGGTGGCGGCGATAGCCGCCGGATGAGGGGCCCGCTTCAATCTAGCGCGACGTTCTTACCCTCCCCCAGCCCCTCCCTGTAAGGGAGGGGTGTTTATCGTTGACGCCTCGCGGCGTGTGCCTTTGTCTCATTGCTTCAAATCAATGAAGTACCGCATCAGCTTCCAGCCTTCCATGAAGTTCAACGGCGCGGTCGCCGCAGTGGGTTCGTCATAGGTCCGGGCCTTGTCGGCCGTCACGCCGGCGCCGCTCATCGCCCACGGCACCAGCCCGTGACTGTGGGTCTTCGTTCTTAGTGGGGTCGGATGGTCCGGGGTGACGAGAATGCGGTAGTCCTCGCCCGAGCGGCGCAGCGCCTCGTGCAGCGGCCCGACAATGTGCTGATCGATGTCTTCCAGGGCCTTCATCTTCGCGACGGCGTTCCCTTCGTGCGAGGCTTCGTCGGTCGCCTCGACGTGAACGCAAATCACATCGGTCGTGGGCAGGGCGTCGATGGCATACCGCCCCATCGCAGCGTAATCAGTGTCGTAATAGCCCGTCGCGCCGGGCACCTCGATCCGATTCCAGCCGATCAGCGCGGCCAGCCCGCGCAACAGGTCGACTTCGGTAATCATCGTGCCACGGCGGCCGTAACGCTGTTGAAACGGTTCGAGCTTGGGCGTGCGCCCCAGCCCCCACAGCCAGACGTTCGTGGCCGGCAATTTGCCCGCCTTGATCCGCGCTTTGTTGACCGGGTGCTCGGCAAACAGTTCGACGCTGGCGTCCATCAACTGGTGCAGCAGGTCGCTCCCGGGGCCGCGGGGAAAATCGTCGAGCACCGACTTATCGGTCAGATCGTGCGGCGGCGTGGCCCGAGTGTCGGTCGAGAACGGGCACTGCACGCCGGCGCCGCGATAGATCAGCAGGTTGCGGTAACTGACGCCGGGCATGAACTGCAAGCGGTCGCTGCCCAATTTCTCCTGCGCCGCGGCGAGCAGCTTCGTAGCCTCTTCGGTCGTCACATGATCGGCCGTGAAACTGCACATCTTCTGATCTTCGACGGTGACCAGATTGCAGCGAATGGCCCAATCTTCAGGACCGAGCTTGATCCCCTGGGCGGCTGCTTCGAGCGGCGCGCGCCCCGTGAAGTGAGCCATCGGGTCATAGCCCAGCAGACTCAGATTCGCAACATCCGATCCCGCCGGTAGCGACGGGGGCACATGGTTCGCGCGGCCCACCACGCCCGACGCGGCAATGGTGTCCATATGGGGGGTCTTGGCGGCCTCGAGCGGTGTCTTGCCGCCGAGCGATTCTTGCGGCTCGTCGGCGCAACCGTCGGGAATGATGATGGCGTATTTCATGATCGTGGCTTTTACTTGTTTGATCGGCGACGGCGGTTGCGCCGGATCGCGTTGTTACTGGCGAATGCCCATCCGCACGCTGCTCGAGCGGACGCAATTCAGCCGGTCGATCTCGGCCAGGGCTTGCTGCGTGGCCCCTTCGGTCGTGGTGTGCGTGATGATGACTAGCGGTACCACCGCGGCGTCGCTGGGGCTGGGCTCGTGCTGGATGACCGAGGCGATCGAGATGCCGTGGTTCCCCAACACGCCGGTAATCTCCGACAACACGCCTGGGCGATCGTCGACCGAGAATCGTAGGTAATACCGCGAGCGGACCTTGGCGTGATCGCGGGCGGCAACGCCGTGTACCGCATCGGCCGACCAAAGCTTCAACAGCTTGAACGTGATCGCCGTGCGGCCGACGACGCTATCGATCAGGTCAGCCACCACGGCCGATGCGGTGGGCATCTGGCCGGCGCCAAGGCCGTGATAGAACAGCGGACCGACCGCGTCGCCCACGAGTTGAATCGCGTTGAACGCCCCACGCACCTCGGCCAACGGCGTGCCGACCTTGACCAGCGTCGGCGAAACGTGCAGCTCCAGATCATCGCCCGTCAACTGGGCGACGGCCAGCAGCTTGATCCGGTAGCCCAGCTCGCGGGCATAGCGCAGGTCGGCGACGTCGAGCGTGTCGATGCCGCGCTTCGAGATTTCGCGCCACGGCGTCCGCGAGCCAAAGGCCAGGTGAGCCAGGATGGCCAACTTTTGCGCCGTGTCGGACCCGTCGACATCCATCGTTGGGTCGGCTTCGGCGTAGCCCAGTCGCTGGGCCTCGGCCAGCGCCTCGGCGTAGCTCATCTCCTGCTCTTCCATCTGGGTCAGGATGTAGTTGCTGGTGCCGTTCAGAATGGCGGTCAGCGACTGCAACTGGTTGGCCGTCAGACACTGGCTGACGTTGGCGACAATGGGAATGCCGCCCGCCACGCTGGCCTCGAAAGCGATCGAGCGGCCCAACTCGCGGGCGCGATCGAATAGCTCGGGGCCGTGCTCGGCCAGCAGGGCTTTATTGGCGGTGATGACGTCCTTGCCACTTTCCAGCAGCCTGAGCATGATCGTGCGGGCCGGCTCCAGACCACCGACCAGATGGGCGACGGCCTTGATCTCGGGATTGCGGCAAATGCGCGACAAGTCGTCCGACAGGAGGCCCTTGGGCAGATCGATCTGCCGGGCCTTCTTCAGATCGGCGACGACCACTTCCTCGAGCCAGAGAATGCGGCCGGCATGCCGGGCCGTCCGGTCGCCGTGATCCAACAGCAGCCGGGCCACGCCGGTCCCCACGGTTCCCATGCCAACGATGGCGACTTTGACTTTTTCCATGTCAGGTTGCGCGGGCCAAGGGTTCCGGGATGTTTTTCAGGGACGACGAGTGCCGACCGGGGCTCACTGACGAGGGCTTAAAGGCTATCTGCGCCAATGGGTTAGCGTGGCCGGTCGCGATAAACCATGCAGCCTAGTCGGCATTGCCGGGGGCCGTCAAGGTGGTGGAACGCCCCTGGTTAGCACCAAATACAGGGGAGTTTGAACCGCAAAGACGCAAAGGGAAGACCGAAGGATGGGAAGCAAAGGGGACGCGAGCGGAGAAAATAGAAAGTAGAAAGTGGACGGAGGAACGCTTGCGGTTTAGCCGCAGGGCCATAGGCCCGAGCGAATTGCCCCATTCATCAGTCATCATTTCGTATTCATCACTTCCCGTCCTTAATCGCTCCGAACGCTGCGAAGCACGTGCGCTTGTGCAGGACTTCGATCGCTGTGAAGCCGGCTTCGCGGAGCCAGTGCAGTTGGTTCGGCAAGGTTTGCGGCGTGTCTTCGAAATCGACGTACGCGAACACCTTGTCGCGCAGCGCTTCACCCCCCAGGCCGATCAGGTATTCGCCGTAGGCTCGCCACATCTGATCGTGCAGCGCCGGCGTCGGGCTCTCGACCAGGTCATAGACCCAGACCGAGCCGCCCGGCGCGAGGGCCCGGTAGAAGTTGCGGTAAACCTGCCGCCACTCGGCTTCGGTTCGCAGGTGGTGCAACACCGCGGCAGCGACGATGACGTCGAACTGCCCGACGCCCAGGTCGAGCGCGCGAATGTCAGCTTGCAAGGTAGCGACCTGGGCAGCGCTGGCGGCGGACACGCGCTCGCGCGCTCGATCGAGCATCGGCCCGCTGAGATCGAGCAGCGTGCTGGCGAGTTTTGGCAGCCGGTCGAGCATGGCCAGCGTGAAGTTGCCCGCTCCGCAGCCGACGTCGAGCAACCGAGTGGCGTGTGGCGTGCTCAGGGCGGCGGCTTCGGTGATCAGCTCGATGGCCAAGCGCGAATCGACGGCGGCGGTCTGGCCAGTTTCGAGATTCGAGAACCGCTCGACGTCGTTGTCGAACCGCTGGCGAATCTCATCGACGGTGGCTTTACGTTGGGACATTTGAAGCGCCTTGGGTTCCGGACTCAGCACGAGTAGATTGGGTGCGATACAGTCTGGCGCGGCGCACCAACAACCCTTCTCCCCCCGGGAGAAGGTGGCGGCGCTAGCCGCCGGATGAGGGCCACGTTTCAATCTGGAGCGACGTTGCTACCCTCCCCCAACCCCTCCCTGGCAGGGAGGGGCGTTTGCGTTGCCAGACGCTGGCCGATGACTAACAGTTCAACCAGATGACAATTTCAACCCCACGAGGTTCGCTGCGATGATTCTAGATCGACTGACCGAGTCTGCGAAGTACGAAGCGTTGCATCCGCTGTTTGCCCAGGCGTTCGCCTGGCTGCGGGCCAATGATCTGAACGCGCTCGCGCCGGGGAAGTATGAGCTCAGCGGCGATCGGCTTTACGCCTTGGTCTCCGATGACCAGGGGCGGACGCGCGCCGGAGCCAAGCTCGAATCGCACCGCAAGTACATCGACATTCAATACGTGGTGCGCGGCGACGAGCTGATCGGCTGGCTGCCGGCGGCCGAGTGCCGGCAGGTGGAGCTGGCCTATGACGCGTCGCGCGACTTGTTGCTGTACGGCGACGCGTCCGAGACCTGGCTGGTGATGCCGGCCGGGACGTTCACCATCTTCTGGCCCTGCGACGGCCACGCTCCGCTGGCCACAGACGGGGCGGTGCGGAAAGTCGTGCTGAAGATCGCGGTCGAGGAGAAACGATAAGCGCGGAAGGGAAATGCTGAGTGATGAATGATGAGTGATGAAGGGGGACGCGCGGCATGACGAGCGCTAGAATCTACGAGATTACGGCTTTTTCCGCATCTAATCGCTCATTGCTAACCGCTAGTCGCTTCCCCAAAACAATTTGCCACCCACGCGCAATTGGTCTAGTCTAAATGGCGTTTCGCTTCCCGGTTGCCAGCCCTCCGCATTCCCCGCCAACGAAGGACCACCAGCCATGTCGGACAAGTATTTGTTCCCGCGCCGCCTGACCCGTCGCGACTTTTTGCAGACTAGCGCCGCGGCCGGCGCGGCTTGGTCGCTGTCGAACTTGGCCCATGCTGCCGACGGCACCGCCGAGCCGGTGAAGATTGGCGAAGGGAAATGGACCTACACGCTTGACCCGACTTGGGGGCAACTGCCAGCCGGCATGAAGTACGGCCTGGGCTGCGCCGTGGTGGTCGATAGCCAGGACCGGGTCTACGTCACCTCGCGGTCGGTGAACCCTTGCGTGGCGATTTTCGATCGGGACGGCAAGCTGCTCGAAACGTGGAGCAACGATTTCGCCGAGAAGGTCGGGTACACCGCACAGCAAGTGGCCTCGACGGCCCACGGCTTGTATTGGAGCAAGGAGCCCGACGGCGAGTTCTTCTACTTCACCGAGAACAAGCCCGGCAGCCGCGTCTATAAGACCGACCTGAGCGGCAAGGTGTTGTACGAGATTGGCAAGGAGGTCAAGCAGGGATCGGCCTCGGCCCCGTTCGAATTTGTCAATCCGACCGACGTGGCGGTGGCGCCGAACGGCGACATCTACGTCGTCGACGGCTATGGCAGCCAACTTGTTCACCGCTTTGACAAGAACTTCAAGCTGATCAAGACGATGGGTGGCCCCGGCACCGAGCACGGTAAGTTCAAGACCTGTCACGGCGTCTGGATCAGCACGTTGGGCAAAGAGCCCGAGGTCTACATCGCCGACCGGACGAACGGGCGGCTGGAAGTTTACTCGCTCGATTTGGACTACAAGCGGACGATTCCCGACATGCGGGCGCCGTGCTGCTTCTATCAGCACGCCGGCCATCTCTACATTCCCGAGTTGGGCAGCCGCGTGACGATCATCGACGCGAACGACAAGGTGGTGGCCCATCTGGGCGACGGCAAGGGGATCAAGAAGGAAGAAATCCCGGCCGACAAGTTCACCACGCCCCACGCGATGACCGTCGATTCCCAGGGGAACTTCTACATCGTCGAGTGGATCGACTACGGCCGCGTCCGCAAGTTCCGTCACACTCCCTCGGCATGAGCCAGGGGCGGTCCTGCAATAGCCGCCCGGCCGACGGTGGGAGCCGATCGTGAGCGACCCAAGCGTGCCAGAGCCGACGCCCGAGCAGAGCTTGGGCGAGCCGAGCGCTGCGCCCGAGCGCATCGCGCCGGCGCTGGTGGCGTCGCTCTTCGTGCAGCATGGGGACGAGCTCAAGCGGTTCCTCTACGGTGTGCTGCGCAACAACGAGCACGTCAACGACACATTGCAGGTCACCTTCGTCAAAGCGATCGAGCAAGGGCACACCGCCCGGCAGGAATCGCTCAAGGGATGGCTGTTCCGCGTGGCCTATCACGAGGCGATTGTTGTCCGTCGCAAGCAAGGGGTGCATCAGCGGGCGACCGACGCACTGGCTAACAGCGAACAGCGAACGTCGATTGCGCCGGAGGTGCCGCTGCTGCGCTGGGAGGACGTCACTCGGGTGCGCGAGGCGCTGGCCCAGTTGCCGCCGGATCAGCGGCGCGTGGTCGAGCTTCGCATCTACGAGCAGCAGAAGTTCGTCGAAATCGCCGCCGAGTTGAAGCTGCCGCTGGGAACGGTGCTGACCCGAATGCAACTGGCGCTGAAGAAGCTCCGGGGCATGCTCGATAGCAAGGAAGACTAGCCACGGAGGCACTGAGACACGGAGTTGAGCACGGAGGCGGAACAGGGCGAGGGGGAGCAAGGGGGACGGAAATGTCGAGAGGCGTTCCCTGCAACTGACCACGGACTACTGGCAACTGACCAACTACAGCCTCATCCCCGTAAAGCCGCCGTCGACGTAGTAGGCCGCGCCGGTGATGAAGCTGCCCCCTTTGCGCGATAACAGCAACAGCGCGCAGCCGACCAGTTCTTCCGGCTCGCCGAAGCGGTTCATCGGCGTTTGCGCCATGATCTTGGTCACGCGCTCGGGATCGAGAATCTTGCGGTTCTGTTCGGCCGGAAAGAAGCCAGGACAGATCGCATTCACGCGGACCTTCAATGGCGCCAGCTCGCGGGCCACGTTTTGGGTCAAGTTAATGACCGCGGCCTTCGACGCCGAATAGGCATAGACTCGCGACAGCGGCTTGTCGCTCGACACGCTGCCGATGTTCAGGATCGAGCCGCCCCCCTGGTCGGACATCTGCTTGCCAAAGACCTGGCAACCGATCTGCACGGCCGTCAGGTTGCAAGTCAGCACATGGTTCCAGTCTTCGTCCTTGGCCTCGAAGTACGGGCTGGCCGAGTTGACGCCAGCGCCGTTGATCAATACGTCGACGCGGCCGAACTTGGCCACGACGGCGTCCTTGAGGGCCATGATGCTCTCGCGCGACTTGACATCCACGGTCATGAAGCAGGCCTTACCGCCGGCCGCCTCGATCGAGGCCACGCGCTTGGCACCGGCTTCTTCGCCGCGCCCCGCCACGACCACCGTTGCGCCGGCCTTGGCCAACCCTTCGGCCAGCGCGCCGCACAGGACGCCCGTGCCGCCGATGACGACGGCCACCTGGCCCTTAAGGCCGAAGAGTTCTTCCAGATAACCGTTCGCCATGTTCAAGACGCCTGTCTCGCGGTGGGAGGGCTTCAAAGGTGAGGGCTTACTTCGGCTCGCGGCGCAGCTTGAGCCAATCGGTGTGGAACGCGCCAGCCCGATCGGTTCGCTCGTAGGTGTGCGCGCCAAAGTAGTCGCGCTGGGCCTGTAGCAGGTTGGCCGGCAGCGAAGCGGTTCGGTAGCCGTCAAAGTAGGTCAACGCGGTCGAGAAGGCCGGCACCGGCAGCCCAAGCTGGACCGCCGTGGCCACTACGTGCCGCCAGGCCGGCTGGGCTTCTTGCAGCGCCTTGGTGAAGTACGGGGCGAGCAACAAGTTCTCCAGGTCCTTCTGGGCGTCGAAGGCGTCCTTGATCCGTTCCAGGAACCGAGCGCGGATAATGCACCCCCCGCGCCACAGCAAGGCAATGTTGCCGAAATCGAGCGGCCACTTGTGCTCGACGGCGGCGGCTTGCATCTGCACAAAGCCCTGGGCGTAGCTGCAGATCTTCGAGGCGTACAGCGCGTGCCGCACGGCTTCGATAAACTGCTTTTTGTCGCCGGTGTATTTTTCCTGCGGGCCAGCCAGGACTTTGCTGGCCCGGACGCGCGCGTCCTTCAGGGCCGACAAACAGCGAGCATAGACGGCCTCGGTGACCAGCGTGCTGGGCACGCCCAAGTCGAGCGCCAACTGGCTCATCCACTTGCCAGTTCCCTTGGCGCCGGCCTTGTCGAGGATGACATCGACCATCTCCTTGCCGGTCAACTCGTCCTTGACGCTGAAAATGTCGCGAGTGATTTCGATCAGGTAGCTGTCCAGTTCACCCTGGTTCCATTGGGCAAAGACGTCGTACAACTCGGCGTTCGACAAGCCGAGCGCGTGCTTCAGCATGTAGTAGGCTTCGCAGATCAACTGCATGTCGCCGTACTCGATGCCGTTGTGAACCATCTTGACGTAGTGTCCGGCGCCGCGCGGGCCGACCCACTCGCAGCAGGGAATGTCGTTGTTCGGTCCAACCTTGGCGGCAATGGCCTGGAAGATCGGCTTCACGAGCGGCCAGCCAGCCGGAGAGCCGCCGGGCATCATGCTGGGGCCTTTGAGCGCCCCTTCTTCACCACCCGAGACGCCGGTGCCGATGAACAACAAGCCCTTCGACTCGACGTATTGCGTCCGCCGCTCGGTGTCGGGGTAATAGGTGTTGCCGCCGTCGATGATCACATCGCCCGGCGAGAGCAACGGGATCAACTGATCGATCAGCGCGTCGACCGCTGGGCCGGCCTTGACCATCAGCATGACCTTGCGCGGCTTGGCCAGCGACTCGACCAGGTCTTCGACCGTGTGACAGCCGACGAACTTCTTGCCGGCGGCGCGCCCCTTGATGAACTCGTCGACGACGCTGGTTGTGCGGTTGAACACCGCCACGCGGTAGCCGCGGCTTTCGATGTTCAGAGCCAGGTTCTCGCCCATCACGGCCAGGCCAATCAGGCCAAAATCACAAGTCCCCTGGGCGGAGGTCGGTTGTGGCGACATGGTGCATATTCCTTGAAGCGTGTGGAAAATCGGTCAGGCGCGGCGCCTAGCGCCGCGGGTGAATAGGGTGCGTCAGGCTTTGGCGGTGACGGGCCAGGGGGGCGTGGCGGGCAGATACTTGTCGAACTCGGCCAGCAGTTTGGCCTGATACTCGCCGGCGAAGGTGCCCTTTAGGAAACGATCGACCCCTTCGTCGAAGAATCGCTTCCAACTCGCTTCTTCGGCGCCAGGATTGATCGGGAAGAAGAGAGCCTTGTTCGCCACGGCGGCCTGGTGATCGCCGGGGGCGTCGCCGATCATCAGTGTGTGGTCCGGCTTGTACTTCTTGGCCAGGCCAAGCACTTCTTTCTTGGTGCCGACTTCCTGGCCGCAAATGGCGGCAACGAACTTGCGCAAGTCATGCTCTTCCCACTCGCGATTCAAAGCATCGTTCGGCGTGGCCGACACGACTAGACAGTCCGCCTTGCCGGCTAGCTTTTCGAGTGACTGGCGTACGAACGGGAACGGCGGCACGTTGCGGACCACGTCTTCGACCATCTGATTGACGGCTTCGGACCACTTGAGCGCTTGCTTCAGGTCCGGGTCGCCCGACGATTCGACAGCCTTCTTCAGCGCCGGGTTGCCGAGCTTGGTTTCGGTCTTCAACCATTGCAGCAGCCCGGGCGGAAGGGTGATCTTCACACCACGCGCGGCCACTTCGGGGCGGCGCTCGAGCCATTCAAGCGCCTCGATCAGCGCCGGAAAGCGGTTGATGCCGCGGCTCTTGGAGTACAGGTTGACGAATTCGGCCGCCTCGCGGGCGTACTTGCTGATGGCCTGCAGGTTGTAGTGATTGATGATGTTCGGGATGAAGCACTCTTTGTGCTTGATCTCCATCGTATCGAACACGCAACCATCGGAATCGATGCCGACCAGAAACTCGTGCTTAGGCGTGTAGTCCATCGGTCCTATTCAGCTTGAGAAGAGTGATGAGATGAATTGGTTCAGATTCTAATTCGCGCGCCGCACGTCGATTGACGGCAGGCGCGATTTCTTACTGGTGCAATTACTTACTGTCGATTACTTCTTGCGGTCAGCCTGCGGCACGTACTTGGCCAGCTTCTGCTGGGCGAACAGCGGCTTGAACCGAGTGAGTCGCTGGCGGCCGTCGATCATCGGCAACGTCACCATGTCTTCGCCGACCAACGGCCGGCAATAGCGGACAAAGTCGTCGGTCACGTCGAAGCCGTTCTTGGCGATCCACTGGCTGGGGAACGAGCGATCGGCGGCGGCCACCTTTTCTAGCGGCACCCGGTCGTAGCGGGCCGAATAGATCGGCCCCGACTCGCGCAAGATGGTCGACATGAAGCCGCTTTCGTTGCGGCCGGCGAGCAGTGCGGCCTTTTGCCCGCTGCGGTAGGCTTCTTCCAGGTCGACCGTCGAGGCATAGGCCATCGAGTGACGTTGATCGGTTCCCGAGACGTTGCCCCGCGCGGCCCCCTTGGCTGCCAGGCCGACCTTGTTCAGGTGGTTGACGACAATCTGGGCTACGGTCTGTTGGCTCGAGCTGAACGACGTGTGGCCGAACGAGTCTTTCACCTCGCCCAGGCTGCCGACGTTGAACCCTTCGCTGATTACGACGACGCAGCGGCCGTCGCGCTTGAGCTGATCGTTGACCTGGTCGGTCAGTTGCTCGATCGTGCAGGGGCTTTCGGCCAGGTAGATTTGCAGCGGCATTTCGCGCTCCGGGTCGGCCAGTCGCGCCGCCGCCGGAATGAAGCCGATCTTGCGACCCATGGCTTGCAGCACCAGCACCGGGTCGGCCGGGCACGAGCCCATATTCTCTTCGTTGGCGTTCTGGACCATGTGCATCCAGTACTTAGCCGTCGAGCCGTAGCCCGGCGTGTGGTCGACCAACTTGAACTCGCTGTCGCCGACGTCGTTGTCGATGGTCTTGGGCACGCCGACGGCCACCAAGTCGAGCCCGCGCTGATGGGCCAGTTGTGAAATCTTGTGGGCGGTGTCCATCGAGTCGTTGCCGCCGATATAGAGCAGATAGCCGATGTTGTGGGCCTTGAAGACCTCGATGCAACGCTCGAAGTCCTCGGTCTGGTTTGGCTTGAGCTTGTACCGGCAGGTGCCGATCGAACCAGCGGCCGGTGTAAAGCGGAGCAGGGCGATCTCTTCGGCATCCTGGCTCGACAGCTCGAGCAGCTCTTCCTTCAACACGCCCTCGATGCCGTGATAGCCGCCGTAGACGGTGCCGATCTCGGGCATCTCGCGGGACATGTCCAGAATGCCGCGAAGGCTGTTGTTGATCACCGGGCTGGGGCCGCCGCTTTGAGCAACAATCATGTTGCGAGGCTTAGTCATGGTGCGCTAACTTCCGTCAAATGGTTGTCGATGCAAAGCCGGTGGGTCGGCGACTGCGCGATTGGCAGATCGCAACCCCCGAGACCGCGCCGGAAAGGGCGGTCAGAACGACGATTCTGCCTGCTTGCGCTGCAAGAACTTGCGATTGTAACGGTGCTGGGCAGCCCCCGCAAATGGCTGGGCGTGATCGGAAAAGCGGGGCGAAAGTGGCTGAATTTGCCGTGTTTTGGGAGGTTGCAGCGCCGTCGTGCCAGTCAGCCGATGGTTGTGAACCGGCTTAGATCAGTCGACGTTGACTCCGAGCACCGTGCGTTACGCGAACGATCTCAAAAACCGTCATCGCTGCGGCAGAAGTAAATCAATTAGTTGTCGAGAGAGCGTGGCCGCCCTTAGCCTTGCGTGCCGCTATTTCGTCAACTAATCGATGCAGGCTGGCCCAGTCTTCGCTGGTCATGGGACGCGAGTTACCGGCCGCTGATGCCTCGAATGCTTCGTCGACCAGGGCCGCGTGCTCGTCAGGCACGTATTCCACTCCCTGGTCCCGTTCGCGCAATGCTTCGACCGCCGCGTCGATGGCCGCCTCGACCGAAGGAAACCGGCCGGCCGAGACGACCTGTTCGAGGTACTGCTCGTTATGAGGGGAAAGCCCGTGTGACATGCTTTCACCTTACCACGGCGGCAGTTCGCTCACAAGAAAATCAGCGCGGGCCCTAGGCCGCGATTCGAGCGGTGGCCGGGCGCAAGTGCCGACGCATCATGTCGTCGATCGACATGCGGACGGTGCGTTCGGTGGCTTCGTCTTGCAGCCACTGCAACTGCGCTTCGGTGTAGCCCCGGTTGCTCGTGGCGGCGTGCAGGTTCAACGCGCGGCGAACTAGCGGTGTGCTCTTGGCACGTAAATAGCCGCGGACCTCGGCCCGTGCGCTGGGCAAATGGCTGGCGTCGATCGATGATCGCAGCAGGGCGCTGGCCGTGATGGCCAACTCTTGAGCGATCCGCATCCAGTCGAGCGTGCTGTTCCCTTTGGAAAACCAACCGAGGAGCGACATGGTTCAAAGTTCTCCGCTGATGCCGAGGGGCCCCGTCAGGAGCCGGCGACGATAGCTGGTGTTTTCACCCCAGCGCTTTGGCGCACAACTCCTTTTCCAAACATCGAATCACGGCCGCCGCGAACTTAAACCAAACGCTTGCTCGCCCCCTGAGGTCGGGATGATTCACGCTGCTTGAGGCCGCCAGCAGTGACAACCCAATGGCACGCTGGGCAAATGGAGCTACTTGCGGATTTTTCTGGCTTACCAATTTTCCACGAGATACGATGAGGCCACGGCAGCAATGCTGGCATGGCGATTCGCCACAAACTAACTGGGCAGAACATCGCCCCATCTATCCCCGAGGAGCAGGATCCATGAAACGACGTTTCGCGCTGTTGACGATTCGCACGCTGGTGGCTGTGATTGGCATCGGGCTCTTGGCCTCGACTGTTTCGGTGCGCGCCGCCGATGAAAAGCCCGCCGCCGCTTCGGCCGAGAAGGGGGACAAAAAACAGCGTGTTGATCCGCGCGGGCCGTTGCCGGATCACTATCGCGATCTGGTCGACGGATTGCAGCGAGAGCAAGCGTATAAGATCCAGGAATCATATCGTCCCAAGATCGCCGAGCTTGAGGCTCGGCTGAAAGAGCTCATCGAAAAGCGCGATGGCGAAATCGAGGCCTTGCTGCGCCCCGAGCAAAAGGAGCGTCTCAAACAATTGCTTGCCGAAGCCAAAGCCAAACGTAAAGCTGCCAGGAAAATGGCCGACGCGCCAAAGGATTCCGACGCGAAGTAATCTCGGCGTTGGTAAAGCGATGCCAGCGGCGCAAGTCGCATTGCGCCGCTGGCAATGCAAGTGGCCGGCGATTGACCGTGGCTGTTGCGTGGGCGGCGGCCATTGATCGATCGGCGGCCACGGTCATTCGGGGCGTGATTAGTTGGCGGCCCCCTTGCGCTTACACTCTCGCTGGCCAGCGCTCATGGCAACCACTTCCAGCGGGCAAAGGGGGAAAGTGTTTGGCTTTTTCCCGTCAGCTTCCGTACGATTGCCTGTCGGTGGGGCATCGGGTATCTTGCGCAGGCAAGTCACCGTTCACACATCATTGACCGGCTTTGGGAGGATCGATCCATGGCATACACGCTTCCACCACTCGCTTATCCGTTCAACGCCTTGGAGCCGCACATCGACGCGCGGACCATGGAGATTCACCACGACAAGCACCACCAGGCCTACATCACCAATCTGAACAAGGCCATCGAGGGAACGAACCTGGGCGACCAGCCGATCGAAGCCCTGGTCGCCAAGATCGACAGCGTGCCCGAAAACATTCGCACCGCCGTTCGCAACAACGGCGGCGGCCACGCCAACCACTCGTTGTTCTGGACCGTCCTGGCCCACGGCGGCGGTGGCGCTCCGACCGGTGCGTTGGGCGAAGCCATCCAGCGCGACATTGGCGGCTATGACAAGTTCAAGGAAGAGTTGACCAAGGCGGCTACCGGGCGCTTTGGCAGCGGCTGGGCCTGGCTGAGCGTCAACAAGAGCAAGAAGCTGGTCGTCGAGAGCACGCCGAACCAGGACAGCCCGTTGATGCATGGCAACACGCCGATCCTGGGCCTCGACGTTTGGGAACATGCGTACTATTTGCTCTATCAGAACCTGCGGCCGAAGTACGTGGAGGCGTTCTTCAGCGTCATCAACTGGCCAAAGGTCGCCGAATACTACGCCGCCGCGATCAAGTAACGCGGCGGCATTGCGATCCTTCGCGAAATGCCGCGAGGAATTGGAATAGGTACAAGAGCCGGGGACGCAAGTCCCCGGTTTTTTTACGCGCTAGCGAGCCTTGGACGAGCGATTGATCTGACGCGGTGGGGCTGCCGGCATGCCGGGAAGTTCGACGATCTCGACCGACATCGTCGCCGTGTCGAGCACCGCCACCGTCGGTCGGCGATACGTCCAGCCGCTCGTTTCGCCCGGATTGATCAGCAGTCGGTCGTCGCCGTCGCGTACGACGCTCGGCTTGTGCGTGTGCCCAAACACGACCACGTTGGCGCCGTCCAAGTCGCCGCGCAGCAGTTCGTACTGGTGCGTCACCAGGAACTTCAAGCCTTCCGCGGTGCGAAAACCGAGCGGCGGCTCGCCGACTTGGCCGACAATGCGCAGCCCGCCGGTCAGCCCCAGCTTGTTCCCTTCGTTGTCGCCAAAGCAACCGAGCAGCGGGCAGTTGAGCCCCCGCAGCACCGGAATCGTGAACGTCGATACGAAGTCGCCGGCGAAGATAACCAACCCGCAGCCGCGACGATTGAACTCGTCAACCGCGGCCCGGGCGTTGTCGAGGTGATCGTGAATATCGGCGAAAATGCCAATTTGCATGGTGGGCTTCTTGGCCGGTAGGTAATGAGCGGCGGTGTCGCCTTCGATCATAACCGACGTTGGCCCCAGGCAGCAGATCGCGCGAGCCCCGCTATTCGCGTCGTTGTTGTCATTTCGCCACCATTGGTGTTGCCAAAACGCAACATCGCGTCTCGCTGGGCCACTTACGATCGGCAGCCTGTTGCGCCATTAAGCGCAAGACGGCCCGCCAGTTAGCGACTTCCCGCCCAATTTCGCGCCGGTGGCCTGTTGCGATCGGGCTCGCCGTTTGCCAATCATGGCAAGTTGTGAGCACCTCCGCGCGCTATCGCTGTCGCCGCGTCACGCCCTGGGCCGCCACCGCGGCGCTCGGGGTTTGGCTTTGGTCGTCATTCGCGCCAGTCCAGGCTGAAACGGTTACCGTCTACACGCGCAATGGGCATGGCATCACCGGCGAACTTGACAGCCGCAGCGACGAGCAAACCCTCTGGCTGCGTGTCGAGCGGCCGGGCATCACGCTCGTCCGCTCCTTCGCGCGCGCGGAAATCGACAAGGTGGAAACCGTACCTCCGGCAACTGGGGCACAACCAATTCGGGTGTTCAAGCTAGCAGGGCCTCCACTTCCGCGGCCCGAACTGCAATCAATAATCGCGCCCGAGCCGACGCTGCCCATTGCCTCGATTGCCGTTGAAGCCATTGTGGCTAACTGGGACGCCGATGTCGAAGCCGACGGGATTCTACTCACGCTTTACGCCATTGACCGCGCGGGGCAGGTTGTACCGATCGACGGCTCGATCGATGTCGAACTGATTGGCGAAGGGCAAGGGAGCACCGCTCTGTTGCGCACATTCCCCGTTTTGGGTCGCTGGGTGCGCCAGGTGCGCGCGGGTGAGTTCGGTCCCCAGTCATACCAGTACCGATTCGACTTTCAGACCATTCCACCCGACTTCGATCAACGGCTGGGCATGTTCGGCCTGGTCCACGCGCGCTTGGTCGCACCGGGGCACGGCACGTTCGACGCTTCGACCAATGCGGTGACGTTGCGAGTGCCGAATCCGATGCGCGACCGGCTGCAGCAGTACAACAACCAGCGATTCTTCTACAACGAGCGAACCGGCAACAGCCTGCAACAACAGCCGCAAGTGCAAGGGCTGTAAAGCCGCGCGTCGCCAGACGCCCTCTCCGTAGCCGGTGGATTCAACCGCCGCTCTGTCTCATTTTCGCCGGCAATTTGCGAATGTCGGCAGCGCTTGGTTATAGTGTCGGCAGCTTGCTGAACATCCCCGCCCGTCGCGACGCACCCCTCTCGACTTTCGCGCGCCCATTCTTGTGCTGGAGTTTTTCGCTATGTCGGACGCCCCCTCGAATCACCCCGTCACCAGTCCCCAGAATTCACGCCGCAACTTCCTGAAGGGGACCACGGCCGCCGCGGTCGCCGGTGCCATCAGTTCGCCGCTGACGATCGCGCGCTCGGCGCACGCGGCCGGTGGCGATGTGTTACGGCTTGGCTTGATCGGTTGCGGCGGGCGCGGCAATGGCGCCGCCGTGCAGGCTTTAAAGGCCGACAAATACACGCGGTTGACGGCAATGGGGGACTTATTTCCCGAGCAGCTCACGCGGGCCGCGAAGCTGTTGAAAGATCAGCAAGAAGTCGCCGATCGGGTCGATGTGCCCGAGGAGCGGCAGTTCTCGGGCTTCGACGCGTACCAGAAAGTGATCGACTCAGGGGTCGACGTGATTCTTCTGGGCACGCCGCCTCACTTCCGGCCGTTGCACCTGCAAGCGGCCGTTGACGCCGGCAAGCACGTCTTTGCCGAAAAGCCCGTGGCGGTCGACGCGCAAGGCGTGCGTAAGGTGCTCGCTACCGTACGACAAGCCAAAGAGAAAGGATTGTCGATCTGCTCGGGTCTGTGCTGGCGCTATGAAAACACCGCCCGGGCCACGATTGCCCAGATCAACGAAGGGCTGATCGGCGATGTGATCGCCATCGAAGCGAATTACTATTCGTCCCCGCCGGGCAAGGCTTGGCCCATGCCGCGCGATCCCGCGTGGTCGGACATGGAGTACCAGATTCGCAACTGGTACTGGTTCACCTGGTTGTCGGGCGATCACATCGTCGAGCAGGCGGTCCACAGCGTCGACAAAGCCTCGTGGATTCTGCGCGATGTCGCGCCCGAGACGTGTATCGGCGTCGGCGGCTTGCAGGCTCGCACGGCCCCCGATCGCGGGCAAATCTTCGACCACCACGCGGTCAACTTTGAATACGCGTCAGGCGTCGGCGTGCATTTCAATTGCACGCAGCAGGTCGGCACCGTGCGCGATGTCTCGGTAACGGTTCGCGGCACCAAGGGAGTCGCCGTCATCGAGAAGGGGGCCATTCGCTCGCGCGGTGGCGAGTCGCTGTGGCGTTACCGCGGCCCCAAGAACGTGATGCACCAGACCGAGCACGATGAGCTGTTCGCGGCCCTCCGCGCCGGCAAGCAAGTGACCGACGGCGAATACATGGCCCACACGACCATGTTGGCGATCATGGGCCGGATGGCGACCTACACGGGCCAGAAGCTAACCTGGGACCAGGCATTCAACTCGAAAGAAAACCTGACGCCGGCCAAGTACGAATGGGGCCCCGGCATGAACGCCGACGTGGCCGTGCCCGGCGTGACGCCGTTGGTGTGAGCATGCGAGACTTCAACCCTCGCCCCTTGTTGGAGAAGGTGGTTCGCATCGCGAACCGGGTGAGCCCCCTCCTGTTCCCTTACAAGGGAACAGGAGGGGTGTGACTCAGGCTTGCGCGATCGTCAACTTTATTTCCCACCATCCGCCCTGCGGACAACTTCTCCCACAAGGGGCTTTGCCTCCAAACTCCGATTCTGCCTCGAAAGGCTGAAGTCTGCTTCTAACTTCAATCCGCAGGACGACCCTCGCAAGCAGAAATGAAAACCAGAGAAAGTGGAATGCCTCCGGAGGAAGCATGGGCAGGCTTCTTCGACCCCAAAACCACATTGGAGAAATTGGGCCTTACCAAGGACATCCGAGCCGTCGTGGACTTCGGGTGTGGCTATGGGACGTTCACCATCCCCGCAGCCAAGATAATCGGCGGCAAGGTGTATGCCCTGGACATTGAACCGGAGATGGTGGCGGCGACGAACACCAAAGCCGCGGCCGCCGATCTTGACAACGTCGAAGCCCATCACCGAGACTTCGTGGCCGATGGTTCAGGTTTGCCCGATAGTTCGATGGACTACGCCATGTTGTTCAACATTCTTCACGCCGAAGAACGGATGACGTTGTTGAGAGAAGCGTGGCGAGTGCTAACCGTGGGCGGCAAGCTCGCCGTGATTCATTGGAATTACGATGCCCATACGCCAAGAGGACCGACCATAGGAATCAGGCCACGCCCTGAACAATGTGGTGCGTGGGCAGAGTCGGCGGGGTTCGCGACGTTGCCGCCCGGTCTCATCGATCTGCCGCCCTACCATTATGGCTACGTTTTCGAGCGAGTCTGAATTGAAGTGGATTATCCGTGCGGCGTACTCTTCTCGTATAATGCCGAACATGGGAAAGCTACTCCGAGTACCCGCAGCCGAGGCCACGTTGTTCCAGCAGGCATGTGCCGACTGCGATACTTCAGTCGAAGTCTCGTTGGATCGCCTTGCTACAGCGGCCCTGAATTGTCCTGGCTGCGGTAAAGAGTTCCGCAGGCCGAATATGAATGTCGCCCGGCAGAACTTCGTCAAAGGATTGTCGGCACTCCAGCAAAGTAACCTTTCCCAGTTCAAACTGGTACTTCAGGCCAAATAACTTTGTCGGCAGAATTGTTGCTTGCCCACAAAGTTATCTAAAACCGGAGCTTTGCAGGCAAAACCCCTACAAGGGGAGAAGGGCAGATTCGAACCGTGGGGTGATGGCCACGAATACCATTCCATTCACGACATTCAAATCATCAGGACAAACATTGATGACTCATCGCATTTCGATGTCGCTGGTGTTGATCGCAGCGTTGCTCTGCGCATCCCCGGCCAGCGCCCAGACCAAAGCTTCGGCCAAGCGGGCCGATGCCGCGAAGCCGACGTTTGCCAACGTCCCCTACGGGCCGGCCGAGCGGAATGTGCTCGACTTCTGGCAAGCCCCGTCCGACATGCCGACGCCGCTGATCGTTTACATTCACGGCGGCGGCTTCGTAGCTGGTGATAAATCGTCGATCGCGCCAGGCATGGTGCAAGCGGCGACCCGTGGCGGCATCAGCATTGCGGCCATCAACTATCGATTTGTTAACGGCAAAGAGGTGATCTTCCCGGCGCCGCAACTCGACGGCGCGCGGGCCGTGCAGTTCCTGCGCAGCAAGGCCAGCGATTGGAACATCGACCCAAAACGTGTCGCCTGTTATGGCGGTTCGGCGGGGGCGGGCATTTCGATGTGGATCGGTTTTCACGACGACCTGGCCGACCTCCGCGGTTCCGACCCGGTGCTACGACAGTCCACGCGTATCACGGCCATCGGCACGATGGGCGGGCAAGCGATGTACGACCCCATCAAGATCAAGGAACTGGTCGGCGGCCGGGCCTGGGAGCACCCGTCGATCTTCAAAGTCTATGGCGTCACCAGCGCCGAGGAGGCGCTTCACCCGACGCCCGAGAAGCAGAAGCTGTACGACGAATCGTCGGCGATCACGCACCTGACCAAGGACGATCCGCCGTTGTTCATGGTCTATAGCGAGCCCGATGCCCCATTGCCGGCCGACGCGCGACTTGGGCAGGGAATCCACCATCCGAAATTCGGCAAACTGCTGAAGAAAGAAATGGATCAGCTAGGAATCGAGAATGTCTACGTCCACACCGAAGAGACGCCGCGGCGGAACGTATCGCTCGAAATGCTGAACTTCTTCCGCAAGCACTTCGGGATGCCCGTTCAAGAAAGATAGCCACGGCACGGAGTGAGGGGGAAGTGATGAATGCTGAGTGATGATTGATGAATAGAGGGCAGGGGAAGAAGTGTTCAACATTTTGCCGCTGTTTACGCTTCGATGCACGCTTGCGGTTTAGCCGCAGGGCCAAAGGCCCGCGCGCTCATCGCTCATCGCTCATCACTCATCACTCATCACTCATCACTTCCATCGCTCACGTATCCAGCGGCAAGCTACTGGCGCGAAGAATCGATTCATGCGTCGCCAAGTCGTGGGCGGCGCTCCAGGCGAACTGCTTCTCGCCGCGGATGACCGCGGCCAGGTCCTGAAACTCGCCGTCGTAGCGGCCGGTCATCTTGGGGAGCGGTATTTCGCGGTGACCCGCGGCATATTCGCCACGCTTCTTCGAGAATGTGGCCATCAGCTTCGGCGCTTCGATCGGCAGGATTTCGATCGTCCCTTCGGTGCCGCACGCGACGAACTGCCGTCGCCGGCCCCCGTCGTGTTCGACCATGGCGCTGCGCACCGTGGCGGTCGCCTTGGGGTACTCGAACACCGCGAGCTGATTGTCGACCAGCGTGTCTAAGTCAGGGCGCACCTGTCGCGGATAGGGCGTCACCTTTTGGGGCGGACCCAGCAGGGTGACCAACTGGTCGACCACGTGACAGCCTAGCTCGAACATCGAGCCCCCCTTGTACGGCAGCAACTCCTTGCGTTCGCGCTCGCCGAGCTTTTTGCTCATCGTGGCGTGAACTTCAAACACCTCTCCCAACCAGCCGTCGCGCGCCGCCTGGAACAAGAATTGAAACGCCGGATTATAGCGAAACATGTAGCCCATCTGCACTGTCAACTTGCGGCGGCTGGCTTCCTCGTGCAGCGTCCGCACCGCCGACATCGATTCCCCGGCCGGCTTATCAACGTGGACGTGCAGCCCGGCCTGCACGCATCGCGTGGCCTTGGGCACCAGGTCGCAAACTTCGGTCTCGACGGCCACCGCTTGCAGGCCCGACGTGTTCAGCAACTGCTCTTCGGTCAACCAGGGCAAGTCGGCATAAGCTCGTTGCTTTTGCACGCGCTCGCGCTGCGCCGCGTCAGGCTCGACGACCCCGACCACTTCGTACACGTCGCTCATCGAGCGATACGATTCCAGTTTGCCGGCCGCGTGGGCGTGTGACGTGCCGATTTGCCCGATGCGAATCTTGCCGTTCTTGCTCGCGGCGTGCGACACATGCGGCGCAATGCTGGTCACCGCCGCCGCGGCAGCAGCCCCCACCAGACAATTCTGAAACGTGCGACGGTCGATCATCGTGTCACCTGTTGGGAAAGCAAAAAGCCACGAAAACCGCGACTTCGCGGCAGAAAAATAGCTCAGGTCGACCGCTACTATAGACCGAATCCTTCCTCTGCCAAGCATCGGAAAAGCTTGATCCGTTTGGCCAATTCTGACACAATACCAGAGTCCCGCCGCGACTGCCCGAACCATCTCACCGACCGGTCTGTGCCGGCCCTCGTGGCCGTGCGAACTTCCCGCTCAGGAACCACCCACCGATGAGTCGTGCTCCGCAACGCTGCGCCGGCCCGATCACGCGACGCTCGGCCTTGATGTTCGGCACCGCCGCTCTGGGCGGGCTGGGCATGGGGGACTTCTTCCGCCTACAGGCTCAGGCCTTGATGTCGACCGTGGCCGCGGATCGTGCGGTGATCTTTGTGTGGATGCCCGGCGGGCCGCCCCACATGGAGATGTACGATCTGAAGCCGAACGCCCCCAGCGAGTACCGGGGCGAGTTCCGGCCGATCAACACGAACGTCTCGGGCATGCAAGTCGGCGAGCTGTTGCCGCTGCACGCCAAGGTGGCCGACAAATACAACATCATCCGCTCGGTCGCCCACAAGTTCGCCGATCACGGCGGCGGGCACAAGCGATTCATGACCGGCCGCGACCCGAAAGAGCCGACTGGCTTCGTCAACGATTATCCAGCAGTCCCGTCGATGATCGCCAAGATGGTCGCCGGCCGTCGGCGCGGCTTGCCGAATTACGTCTGCGGCGCCGACAACGGTCGCCAAGGAATCGACGTCTTTTCGTTCGGCAGCGCGTACCTGGGGAACTCGACGCATCCGTTCATGGTCGCCGGCAACCCGGCGGCGAAGGACTTCAAGATCGAGAACCTGGCGCCGTTGCCGGCCTTGGAGGGGCGACTCGAAGACCGAGTGGCGTTACTCAATCAATTCGACAATTGGCAACGCCGCGCCGAGAAGACCGGCGTGTTCGACGGCCTTGATGAGTTCAACCGCCGCGCGCTCGAACTGGTGACCAGCGAAAAGGCTCGCCGCGCGTTCGATCTATCGGCCGAGCCCGAAGCCGTCCGCGAGCGCTACGGACAGCACGCCTATGGCCAGCGGGCTCTGATGGCCCGCCGGCTGGTCGAGGCCGGTTGCACGTTTGTCACGATGGTGATGGAAAACCCGATGCCGGGCGAGCAATTGCCGAATTACGTCAGCTACAACTGGGACTCGCACGCGGTCAACTGTCACCTGTTCGACGACGCGCGAGTGCGATTTCCGCGCTATGACCAGGCAGTGACGGCCTTGATTGAGGACTTGTACGCGCGCGGGCTCGACAAGCGCGTGCTCTTGGTTGTGACGGGTGAATTTGGCCGTACGCCGCGGCTTAGCTACCAGAAGGGGACTTCCAGCGGCGTGATGCAGCCCGGCCGGGATCATTGGCCCGGCGCGATGTCGATGATCGTCAGCGGCGGCGGCATGCGCACCGGCCAGGTGATCGGCGCAACGAATGCCAAGGGAGAGTATCCGACTGAGCGGCCGTTCACGCCGAACGATCTGTGGGCCACGGTGCTCGCCCACTTGGGAATCGATCGCGAGCATGCCTTCCCCGATCACACCGGTCGGCCGATGCCGCTATTGCCGTTTGGCGAGCCGATTGCCGAATGCCGCGCTCAGGCGTAGATCATTCAGGTGTATGTCTGAATGAGATGTCGGGCAGCCCCCTCTGATGGGAACTCATTTTGCATTGCGCGCCGCGTGAGCGAGCAATGCTCTTGCTGATTTGATTCTGGCCGAAGACAGCCGCACCGCTGCGCGGCTTGCGCAATGGCATGGCACTCGATTCGTGGTCGTGTCATCCGTGACGATCGCATGGCGAAAAAAAAGCCGCCGCAGGTGGGGCAGGACCCTGCGACGGCCGCCATCCGCTCGATTGCTCGAGCAGACGCTTTTCTTTGATGACGGATTATCTTTTCGGCATTCCAATAGCGCTTCGTGAGTCCGGCCTCAGTTTGCGCTTTGCACTTGCAGGATGAAAGATCGACGAACTGTCGGGGGGCGATGCTTACCCCCTGAACAATGCACCTTGATGAAATGTTGCTGTCGCCTTTTAGCGACGGCGATGCGGAAAAGCAACACGCCGCGCGAACGGCGTGAACCTTAGCATCGCATTCCGATCACCAGATTGGCCGAGAAAACCGCGGGAATATCGGCAAATCGTCTTCAGCCGCCGAATCTGACTCGCTGGTCAGTTCAATCGGCACGCCACTCGCATTTACCGCGTTCCATTGTGGCCGATTGCGCTGGGCGGCGAAACCAGCGCGCACCGCCCGACAGGCGTAGGCACGATCGCGCGTCCTGCGTTCGCGGTGTCAATGACCACTTTGGATTCTCGTTTGGCTTCGGGGCAAGACTGATGGCTCGTTCTCGGCGTCTCAAAGTTACCTGCGCTACCTCGCTCGAAACACTGCGGCCGTTGGCCGATCGCTGGAATGCGCTGGCCGGGGGCATGCCGTTTCGCGGTTGGGAATGGAACTCCACCTGGTGGCGGCATTACGCCGATCGCCAGCGGCAACTGTTCGTCCTGTTGGCGCACGATGCCCAGCGGCAACTCGTGGGCATTGCCCCCTGCTTTGTCGAGCGGAGCATGCTGCGCGGGCGGCGGGTTCGCTTTCTGGGCTCCGGCGAAGTCTGTTCCGATTACACGTCGTTGCTCGCCGCGCCGGGTGCCGAGCAACAGGTGGCCGACAATTTCGCCGACTGGCTCGATGGGCCGGGACGACCGCACTGGGACCGGCTCGATCTCGATGGCCAGTCCGCCGACGATCTGGCCGGGCTCGCGCTGGCCGAGGCCATGCGCCGCCGCCACCATGCCGTCGAAATCGAGCAGCAAGGCAACACCTGGCGCGTGACGTTGCCGAGTGATTGGGCCGCGTACGTGGCCAGTCTGGGCCGGTCGCCGCGGTCCAAGGTCCGCAAGCTGGAACGGCGGATGGAAGCTGACGGCGGCTTTCAATTGTGCGAAGTGAAGTCGATGGATGACTTCTACCGCGGGTTCAACATTCTGGTCGAGCTGCACCAGAAGCGGCGCGAGTTCCTGGGCGAGCCGGGCTGCTTTGCCTCGGCGCGCTTTACCTCGTTCCACGCCGACATCATGCGGCAACTGCTCGGCAAGGGAGGGTTGCGGCTGGCCTGGATCGAACACAACCGGCGGCCGATCGCCATTGAGTATTGCTTGCGCTCGCCGAGCGAGATGTATTACTATCAAGGGGGCTTCGACCCGGCGGCGGCCGACGAGAACCCCGGCTGGCTGCAATTCATGGCCAGCATCCGGGGATCGATCGATGCCGGCTGCACAACGTATGACTTCTTGCGCGGCGACGAGCCGTACAAGGCGTTGTGGCAGGCGCAGCCGCGCCCGCTGATGCGTGTGCAGGTCATTGGGCGTGACGCTTCGTCGCGGCTGCGCTACGCGGCCGAGGGAACGGCCCAGTCGGCCTGGCGCTTCGCGGCCAGTCGGTTGCGGCAGCCAAGCGTGACAACGTCCCAGACGCCCGAGCCCGCCATCGCCGAGTAATCTGACGAGCGTATGCCGGCGTCGATCCGACGACCCGGCCCAGTTGGTGGCATTGGTTGGTGCGTGCGGTTACCATTGGCTGCACGTTGCCCCGCCTGTTGCCATCCCAATCGCGCTCACTTGGATGATCATCATGCTCTGTTCGCTGCGATTTGTGCGCCATACCCTGTTGGTCTCGGCCCTGTTGGCGCTCGCGCCGTTGTTTGGCATGGCGGCCGAAGCGCCGCAGGTGATTCCTGTCTGGCCGGCGGACGTGCCGGGCGAGAAAGGGGACGTCGGCGACGAGCACGAGCAGCCGCTGAAGCCGAACGACAATACGATTCGCGTTGCCAATGTCACGCGACCGACGCTGACGATCTTTCGCCCGGCCAAGGACAAGGACACCGGCGCGACCGTGATCATCTGTCCTGGTGGTGGCTATAACATTCTAGCCTTCAACAAAGAAGGAACCGAAGTCGCCGAGTGGCTCAATTCGATTGGCGTGACCGGCATGGTGCTCAAGTACCGCGTGCCGGCGCGCAAGGGATTGGAACGTCACGCGGCACCGCTACAGGACGCCCAGCGCGCCATCGGCCTGGTCCGTCAACGGGCCAGCGAGTGGGGCCTCGATCCGAATCGAATCGGCATTCTTGGTTTCTCGGCGGGGGGACATCTGGCGGCGGCGGCATCGAACAACTATGACCAGCGCACCTATCCCACGGTTGACGCGGCCGACGTGGTGAACTGTCGCCCCGATTTCTCGTTGCTGATCTATCCGGCCTATCTGGTCAACAAAGAGAACAACGCGCTCGCGCCGGAAATGAAAATCACCGCCAACACTCCCAAGACGTTCATCGTGATGACCGAGGACGACGGAGTGCGCGTCGAAGGGCCGTTGTTCTATTACCTGGCGCTGAAGCAGGCCAAGGTTCCGGCCGAGATGCACTTGTATCCCACCGGCGGGCACGGCTATGGTCTGCGCCCCAGCGAGCACACGGTCAGCACCTGGCCCGCCCGCGCGGGCGAATGGCTGAAAGCGCAGGGCTTTCTGACTGCCAGGAATTAGCGACGCCGCGGTGATACGACTTCAGGTCGCGACCCACCACACGGCGCCGGCTGTGATCAGCAACCCGAACATCATGCAGCTAAAGAGCAGCTTGGCGACGTTGTTCCGAACGCGATGATCTTCTTCCACCAGATGGTGGCGCTCATTGCGATCGAAGTGCGACAACCACTGGTCGCCATGCCCATGATGATCGCCGGTGACAAAGGTGTTGGGCCCCAGGTGATTGGCATGATGAAACATGACGCTTGACTCCCCCTGTGTGAGATCAATGAACCGTCTTCATCGGTAGAGACACGATCAGTACCTGCCCGCATTATAGGCGAGCCGTAGGTAGCGCTCGCAAACAGAACGCCAACAATTTGCGGGTCTCTTGTGACGCAATTCACAATCACCATCGCGCGCCTTGCGGCCCATCGTTGGTCTCGGCACACTAAGGGCCTGCTCGCCGCCGTGGTAAGCGATGCAAAACAGCATTACCGCAACGACTTTCACCGCATTCGATGAAAACGATTCTCTGTTTTGGCGACTCGAACACCTGGGGTTACATCCCCGGCACTGCCGCTCGTTACGAACGTCACAATCGCTGGCCGGGAGTGATGCAAGCCGCGCTGGGCGCTGGGTTCTTGGTGATTGAAGAGGGGCTCAACAGCCGGACCACCGTGCTCGATGACCCGACACGTGGCCCCGGGCGAAATGGCTTGACGTACTTGGGACCATGCCTCGACACGCACGCTCCGATCGACCTGGTGTTGTTGATGCTTGGCACGAACGACCTGAAGCACCGCTTCGGTTTGTCGGCGGGTGACATTGCCGTGAACATCACGGCTCTGCTCAGCACCATTCAAAAAAGTGGCACGGGCCCGGCCAGCGCGTCTCCGAAGGTTCTGTTGATGAGCCCGCCGCATATTGGCCCCCTGACGGGTCTGGCCGACATTTTCGAAGGGGCCGAGGGAAAGTCACAACAGCTCGCGCGCCATTACCAACAGGCCGCCGCTCAGTTCAACGTCGAGTTCTTTGACGTGGCCACGCAGGTCACTGCCAGTCCGCTCGACGGCGTTCATTGGGCCGCCGATCAACATACCCGGCTCGGCGCGCGCATGGCCGACCTGGCGCGCGTCGCCCTCGGCGGCTAACGACGAGGCCTGATCGATGGACTATCCTCGCATTGTCGTCGTCGGCAGCATGAACGTCGATCTGGTCGTGAAGAGTGCTCGACTGCCCACGCCGGGCGAAACCGTGATCGGGGGCGACTTCCATGAAGTCCACGGGGGCAAAGGGGCCAACCAGGCCGTCGCCCTGGCTCGCTTGGGCGCGAATTGCTCGATGATCGCCAAGGTCGGCAGCGACCGCTTTGGCGACGACGCGCTGGAGGAGCTAGCGGGCGAAGGACTCGACGTCGACCAGGTGACGCGCGCCGCGCACCTAAAGACGGGCGTGGCGATCATTGCCATCGACGAGCGTGGTGAAAACCAGATTTCGGTGGCCTCGGGGGCCAACGCCGCGCTGTTGCCCGAGGATATTGATCGGGCGGCCGGTTTGCTCCGCCATGCCGACATGCTCGTCGTCCAGTTGGAAGTGCCGCTGGCAACGGTGAAGCACGCGCTGGAAATGGCGCGTGCTGCCGGTGTGAGGACGCTGCTCGATCCCGCGCCGGTGCCGGCCGGCGGCGTTGACGATGCGATTCTAAGTCTGGTCGATTACCTGAAGCCGAACGAGACCGAAGCCGAGCAGCTTACGGGTATCAAGGTGCTCGACGAAGTGACGGCCTGTCGAGCCGCCGCCGAACTGCGCCGGCGCGGCGCGCGGCACGTGGTAATCACATTGGGTGGCCAAGGGGCTGTCTGCGACGACGGCCAACTGGTGCGATTGGTGCCTGGCGAGGAAGTCGCCACGGTCGACACCACCGCGGCTGGCGACGCCTTTTCGGCGGGACTGGCCGTGGCGCTGGCCCGGGGGCAGGCGTTGGATCGCGCCGTCGCCTATGCTAACCTCGTGGGCGCGTTGACCGTGACTCGGCTCGGCGCTCACACCTCGCTGCCCACCGCCGCCGAAGTGCTGGCCTTTGCCGAAGCGCGCGGCCTGAAGTTGTAACTCCCCGCCACGACTCCCCGCCAATCGTTTGATGAAACGTCGCTGCTTCATTCAACGAACCGCCGCTTGCTGTACGGCAATTGTAGTGTTGTTGTTGACCAATCAAACGCGCGCCGAAGATTGGCCTCGTTGGCGTGGCGTGCGCGGCGATGGTACCTGGCAAGCGCCGCCGTTGCCCGAGCGCTGGCCCAAGGGCGGCTTGAAGCAAACCTGGCGACAGCCCATCGGCGGCGGCTATGCGGGCGTGTCGGTCGTGGGCGGGCGCGTCTACACGATGGATCGCCAGAAAGAGCCGGCCGAAGTCGAGCGTGTCGTCTGTTTCGACGCCGCGACCGGCAAGTCACTTTGGACGCACAGTTATCCAGTAGCTTATGGCGACATGGCCTACGGCAGCGGGCCGCGAGCCCAGCCGACGGAATACGACGGCCGAGTGTACACGCTGGGGACGCAGGGGCATGCGTGCTGTCTTGACGCTGCGGCGGGCCACGTGCTCTGGTCCGTCGACACGGTCAAGCAACTGGGGGCGCGGATTCCCGAGTGGGGCCTGGCCGCGTCGCCGTTCCTTTGGCGCGATCGGGTCGTGCTGCACATCGGCGCGGCCGATGGTTGCCTGGTGGCGCTCGATCGCAACTCGGGGCAAGTAATCTGGCGCTCGGGCGTCGACCCGGCCGGGTATGCCACGCCGATCCTCGTCGACAGTCCCACGGGTGAACAACTCATCGCCTGGACCCCCGAACACATCGTGGGCATCGACCCAAGCGATGGACGCGAAGAATGGTCGGTTCCCTACAAGGTGACGTACGGCGTCTCGATTGCCACGCCGATCTATCAGCAAGGGCTCGTCTTCGTGGCTGGCTACTGGCAAGGTTCCAAGGCGATTCGCTTGGGACCGGCGCGAAACGACGCAGGGCTGGCTTGGGAAGACACGAAGCTGTTGCGCGGCCTGATGTCTCAGCCGCTGTATCGCGACGGCCACGTCTACCTGCTTGACAAACAGTTCGGACTGACGTGCTTCGAGTTGGCGACGGGAACGAAGAAGTGGGACGACAAGAATGAAATGACGCCACGCGGGCGCAATCCCCAGGCCGAGTTGGTGTGGTTGAACGACTCGGATCGGGCGATCATCCTGAACGCCGAAGGGGAATTGATCCTGGCCCGGCTCACGCCCGAGGGTTACCACGAGCAAAGTCGGACCAAGATCATCGGCCCAACGTGGGCCCATCCGGCTTTTGCCGGTCGGCACGTGTACGCACGCGATGATAGCGAGTTGGTCTGCGTCGAACTGCCGGTTGCTGACGGCGCAACCCCTGCCTCCCGGCCGAGCAAGTAGAAGTGTTCATGCGGCGAAGGACCAATCGATGAGCCAAGCCTGGACACGCCTGAACGAACAAATCGTCGGCTGTGAGCGCTGTCCGCGGTTGCGCGCCTATTGCCAGCGCATCGGCCGCGAGCGGAAGAAAGCCTTCGCCGATCACGACTATTGGATGCGGCCCGTGCCGAACTTTGGCGCACCGAGCGGCCGCTTGTTGATCGTCGGCCTCGCGCCGGCCGCGCACGGAGCAAACCGCACGGGGCGGATGTTCACCGGCGATCGCAGCGGCGAATGGCTGTACCGCGCGCTGCATCGCGCTGGCTTTGCTTCGCAGCCAATGTCCGAGTCGCGCGATGACAAGCTGCGGTTAATCGATTGCGCCATCACCGCGACCTGCCACTGTGCGCCGCCGGACAATAAACCGTTGCCAGACGAGATTGCCGCTTGCCAGGACTGGCTGACCGAGACGTTTGATTTAGTGCCGGCGCGGGTTTACCTGGCGCTGGGACAAATCGGCTGGCGGGCCATTGTCGGGCAAGCCCGAGCGCGCGACTGGTACGCCGGGGCGCTCCCCAAGTTCGCCCACGGGGCCGAGGTCTCGCTCGGCCCTGGGCGCACGCTGCTGGGAAGCTACCACCCGAGTCAGCAGAACACCTTCACGGGCCGCTTGACCGAGCCAATGTTCGACGCGATTTTCACGCGCGCCCGCAAGTTGCTCGAACCGCCCAAGCGAGGCAAAGTCTAGAGCAGGTCTCGCAACACTCTAGTGTCTTGGGTGGCATCGATGGCTCGGTCATCGGTGTCGCGCAGCAACAAGAAACTCGATGGGCACGCGCAACCCAACTGGAAACTCGCCACCCGTGTGGAGCGGCGCTCGATGTTTCTTGTGGCCTTCGGCCACCCAGGTGCAAGCACCTGGGCCACCCATGCCACAGTGTTCTGAGAACTGCTCTAATGCACTGCGTGTTCGTCACCAAGCCGCCCCAGCTCGTTTACCTCGCGGTCCAATCCCAGCCCTATTGGGCGCAGGGATGACTTGTCTTTGTTTTCACGAAACCAGAGGACACTATGCTGCACGCTCGGTTGTTTTTGCTTGTCGCGTTCCTCGCCGCTCCCCTGGTTTCTACGGCTCGCGCCGAAGAAGCGAAAGTCATCACCAACAGTCTCGGCATGAAGCTCGTGCTGATTCCCGCCGGCGAGTTCATGATGGGGGCCGAAGAGGACCGGAGCGAAACGCTCAACTATTTCCCTTATTGCGATCCCAAATGGCTCGACGGCGAAACGCCACGTCACAAGGTCCGCATCACCAAGCCCTTTTACCTGGGCAAATACGAAGTGACGATGGACGAGTTTCTGGACTTCTATCACGACGGCAACTATCGAACCGAGATCGAACGCGACGGCAAAAAAAGCTGGGGATACGATCGCGACGGCCGGATCGAGTCGAACAAGTGGCGATTCTGGAAGCCAGGCTGGGAAATCGGCCGCGATCATCCCGTGGTGTATGTCACCTGGAACGACGCCACCGCGTTTTGCCAATGGCTGAGTAAAAAGGAAGGAAAAACGTACCGACTGCCCACCGAGGCCGAGTGGGAGTACGCCTGCCGCGCCGGCACGAACAGCCGCTATCATTGCGGCAACAACCCCATCGATTTAGTGCGCTATGGGAACGTGGCCGACAAAGATCGGAGCGTCGGATACGAAAAGGACACCATCGCTACGTATGATGAACACGGAAAAAAGAAGGACACCCACATTCCCTTCCCGTTTATTCAACGCCGCGACGGCTATAAGTGGACCGCACCGGTGGGCAAGTTCCAGCCCAATGCGTTTGGTTTGCACGACATGCACGGCAACGTCTGGGAGTGGTGTTCCGATGGGTACGACGAAAACTACTACGCTCATTCCCCCGTTGACGATCCACGGGGGCCCAGCGCCGGCTTGTCGCGTGTGTTGCGTGGCGGCGGTTTCGACAACACCCCAGTGGATCTGCGGTGTGCCCCCCGTTTCTTCGAAGATCCATCGTACCGTGTCTCCGACCTCGGTTTTCGTGTGGTGTGTGAGCGGTAGTTTGCTTCCCGCGTCGTCCGTACTCTGATGCTCCGAAACTCTGTCCTCTGTTTTTTGGGGGTGCAGGGGGCGTAGCCCCCTGCGCGCGATCGATACGATGTCGCAAGGGCCACCGAGCACGCCGCTCTTTGTGAAAACGCATGATTTCCTGCTGTGGCTGATCCGCCACACGCAGCGATTTCCCAAGAACTTGCGGCAGAGCGGCTGAAAGGCCGCGTCACGTGCCGCCATCTTCAAGGGTGCCATGCTCAAGCCCCCCAGGCTTGAGCACGCGAAGCGTGTGCAGGCATGCTCAAGGCCTTGAGCATGGCACCCGATTCCAATGGTTGGCTTTGACCTTAGGGCTGCGGTGCGAGCGTCGCTCGCAGCTTGTCGGCAATCGCGTTGGCCTTTTCTTGCGCTTCGGCCAGCGGCAGGCCTGCTTTGACGCCAGGGCGCAAATGCCCCGTCGCGCTCAACCAGGCGTTGCGCATCAGCCCTTGCCGCTCGTTGACCAGTCGCAGCACCCTCGCCGCCGCCGGGTAGCCGGCCGTGGCTTGTTCGAAGCTCTCGGCGTTTTGCACGTCGGCGGCCGGTACGCCCCAGTGGATGAGCAACTGCTGAGCGATCAGCCAATGCCCGCGCGGCCCCAGGTGAACACCGTCATTCGCCAATCGAAACGCAGGATCAGTTTTGCGTCCGGCGGCCAGCAGGGCGTTCATCGGCGTGTGGGTGTCGATCACGTCCCAGCCTTGCGAACGCTGCTCGACCAACCAGGCCGCGTAACGATCGAGCACTTCGTTGTAGCCCACGTACGGCTGGCGATATTCCTCTTGGCCGGCGGGCAGGGTGCGTGCGCGGATCGGTTCGGGATCGAACACTGGTGGTGTGATGTGCAACACCTTGGCGCCGGCCTTGCTGGCCCGCTCGCGCAACAGTCGAATCCCTTGCTGGTACTTGGCGAAGCGATCCTCGCTGAACGGGTAATACATTCCGCAGTTCATTCCGTAACAGGCTACCACCAGGTCAGGCTTCGTCTGGTCGAGAACGCGTTGCAAGCGTTCATGCACGTCAGGGCGCGGAAACGCGCCGCTGGCATGCCCCGGTTCGGACAAGCCCGAGACTGTCTCGCTCGGCAGTCCCAGGTTCACGAACTCGCAAACCAGATCGGGCCGACGCAGCCGAAGATAGGCTTCGGTGAAATCGATGTACCCGCCGCCGTGGGTGATGCTGTCCCCCAGGAAGACCACGCGGCGCACGCCGTCGAGCGCCGGAAGCTTAAACTCGCCGGCGCGCGACGAGCCAGCAATTGCGAACATCGCCAAGCAAGCAGCCATCACAGCGCGCAACGACCTATTTCGAATCTTGATACACATGGCGATCACTCGGCTCCGGCCGCAAACTTGCGGGCGCGTTCTTCGGTCGCGGTTGGGAAATCCGTCGGGATCGATTGCGTCACCTTGCCGGTGGCGGCCCATTCGGCGCCACGTTGCAGCGTGATGATGAAGCCCACGCACTCTTGCGAGTATTCGGCGTGTCCCATCGGCGTATGGAAGACGCGACCCGCGTGGTATTTGACGGTCATCATCATTGGCTCGTGCCGTCCGGTGCCGCCGGTTGCCGGGTCGGCATAGGCCGTCGCCAGGACTTCCATCTCCAAGGCCGGGCCGCGGAGAGAATCGTACAGTTCGTCCTTGGCGTGCATCCACGCGCGGGGCATGCCGCGGGTGATTGGGTGTTCGGCGTCGCGAACCACGACCTGGAACGGATGCTGGCTGCCGTGGTGGCCGCCGTTGCCGGGGGCTTCGTCACGGACCAGCTTCTCGCCCTTGTCCAGATACACGAATGGTCCCGATTGCTGATTTCGGCCCCCCCAGCCGCCCAGGCCGATCATCCGGTTGTACTCGGCCCAGTTGCCAAAGGCGTTGTCGGCCGCGTGGACAATCACCACGCCGCCCCCCGAGCGGGCGAACTTTTCGAAGTCGGCTTGGGTCGACTCAGGCCACGGCGCGCCGTTGTAGTTCGACACCACCAATTGGTAATCGTTGAACGCCGGGTGGAAGTTCGGATCGGCCCCCGCCGGCGCGGTCGTGGCCACGTCCACCGTGAACAGACCCGTTTGCTCGAGGTATTGCTTCATCATCTTGGTCGTCGTGGGCCAGACCTTATGATTGTTCTGGCCGTCGACGATCAGCGTCCGCACCTTCTCGGCCGCGATGGCGTGCGAGGTCGATAAGGCAATCAGCAACGCAATCGTGTAGTTCCAAATCGAAAACGTCCGGTGCATGACAGGCTCCAGCTAAAAGTTAGGCGAATGGTTTAGTTTATGGGCGAGCCGGTTTCGCTGTCGCGGGGGCCGATTCGAGTCCGGCGCTGTTGACGGCGATCACCTGATACTCGGCCGGCGCTTCGTCGGGCGACTTGGTCGTGAAGGCCATCATCGCCAGCTTGGGATCGGGCGTGTCGTGGTACGACATCCCTTGAAACAGGGGCCGGCCAAATCGAGTGTTGCCTTGCTCGGGCACACGGCCCACGCGCTCGCCGTTGCGAGTGATGACGAACGCCTGCAAGCCGCTCTCGAAGTCGGCGTCGCACAGCCAGGCCAGCGCAATCCGCCCGTCGCTATTCCGCGACCATTGCACGTTGGTCGGGGCCGTGGGGGGAGTGGTGTCGCTGGTCGCGCCGTCTTTGACGTATTCGGCCCAGGCCTTGGCCACCGCGGCGTTGGGAAGCCAGACCGCTTCGGCCGCGTCGCTTTTGTACTCGGCGGCTGGCGAGGCTTGCTCGCCCAACAGAGGCGCCAGGTAGCTTTGCGCCGCGTCAACTGGCCGGAGCTTCTGGCTGTTGCTTCCCGGCGTGGGGAGTCGCTGGGCCAGGCAGGCGTCAAAAAACGGAATCGCCAGATAGCGCGAGTCGCCACATTCGTGGCTGGTGCGCGGATCGGGCGCAAAACCAATCGGCGCTCCCTTGGCCCGATAGGCTTTGAACATGCTCATCGTGCCGGTCCAGGCGCCGTTGAATCGCTTGTCGCCGTTCTCCTTCGCGCCCGGGTTGCACATCATCGGAATCTCGTACGCTGCGGCCGGGATCTCGGGCTTGTCGATCTCGCCTTTCTCCCAGGTGGCATAAGCGGTCCCCGAGCGAAACCAGATGGCGACGATCCGCTCGGGATACATCGTCTGCATCAAGCTGGCCCAGTACCCGCCGCCCGAGTGCCCCCACAGGCACCAGGGAACCTCGGCCAGCTCGGCATGTTTCGACCGCGCTCCGATGTCGTGCAAAGCTTTGAGAAAGGTCTGGTTTGACCCATTGCGCGGATCGCACCAGAGCCGGCAGTTCTGCTTTTTCGATTGGTGATACGACGGCCCGACCAGAGCGCAGTTCCACTTGCGGGCCAGCGCCTGCCAGTGCAGATCGTAGGCGGCCGTTCTGCCACCCTGGCACGCCCCTTCGCCACAGCCATGCTGGTGGACGATCGCCCCGCGCAGCCGTTCGTCGCCGTCGGGTATCCACACGGTGTAAGTGACGCCGAGCGGCAGCTCGCCTGTTTTCTCCGAGGGAAGATAGCTGACATCGTAGTAGGTGCCGCCCGCGAGCGCGGAACCGATCGTCGTAACGAAGAACGCGAGCGCGGCAAAGGAACCAAGAACGAGCGTGCGCATGGCAACTCCGGCGGGTCGTGGCGGGCAGGAATCAAAGACCCCACCAGTGTCACGACGCCCCGGACGAATTGCAACTATTCGGCCGGCGGCGCCAGAGCTTTGAGGTCCACCGGCGCGGCCGCCGGCAGCAAAGCCGCACTTAGCGCTGCGAAATCCACGGCAATAGAAACGTTGGTAGGCATACAAGAGTAATGAGGCCCAGTATGCACCCCCAAATTGCTGCTCGCCGTGGCCCGCCTTTGAAATAGAGTCCAACTGCGCTCAGCAGAAACCCCGGGATCGACAGGCTAGCAACTAAAATGGTCGTGTTTTCGACGACCGTTTTTGTAGCTCCAAATTGTCTAAGTATCTGCGAACAAGAGGCAATTAGAACGCCAATCAGGCTGATGCTAGAAAAGCAAAGTCCCGCGCGAGCAATTACAGGTCGGCTTCGATTTGGCGAGTCGCGCGTGTTCGATTCGGATAAGTGCTCGTTCATGACTGGCGCGCCTTCGTCGGATTTTTGAGCATAGAGTGCCCAGATTATTTTTGTGTTGCAGGACCGGCGCTGCCACCATAATCACAAAAAGCAGTCGCTGGAATCCAGCAATTGTAATCGGGATTCCAGCTAGGCTCCCGCCGGTATCCGAAAGTCCTGGGCTATCGCACGACTAAGCGTGCCGCAAAAAAAGAACGAGCCGGGGCGTCACTGGGACGTCCCGGCTCAGGGGTAGTTGCCAAATTGTTCGGGCCGCGGCGGCGGTTAGTTCTGCAGCGCCGGCTTTTCGCTGCTGGTTGCGGCTAGTTTGTGCCCGGCCTTGCGGGCCTGCAGCAGGCGATTGCGATTGTGCTGGACCAGGTCATGATCCGGGCTGTGACGCAGGGCTTGTTCCAGGTCGGCCATCGCCCGCTCGTGGTTCCCCTGCAACTCCCAAGCTGCGCTCCGATTGTTGTAGAGCATGGGGTTGTTCGGCGCTTGTTCGAGGGCGCGGGTGAAATCGTTGATCGCGTTGTCGTAGTTGCCCAGTTCAAACCAAACCCGGCCGCGACCGTTGTAGGCGGCGGCTTGCGGGGCTAACTGGACCAGCCGGTTAAAGTCGGCGATCGCTTCGTCAAAGCGCCCCAAGGCCCGCAACACATTGCCCCGGGCATAAATCGTTTCGGCGTCGCGCGGGTTGCGGCGGACGGCCGCGGTGAATTGTTCGATGGCGGCGGCGGGAGCGGCCACGGCGCTCGATTCGATCCAACCAGCCGTGCCGTTGGTGACCTGCAAGCGGTTCCCTTCGATGGCGAGCACGCTCAGTTGCACGCCCGGCGATACCGAATCGACGGTCTGGCCATTGTCGACAAGTCGAGCGCGGCGGACAGCGACGACCGTATCGCCGACTTCCCATGCACTGGCCGAAGTGGTCATGAGCAGCAGGGCGGCGATTGCAGCAACGCGTGACATCGGACGTTCCCCTGGTGTATATCGTGTGGTGTTTTTGTCCGGAGTGATCGCGACTGGTCCCCGGGCCGCCAGCCCGGAGCGAATCGACGAAAACTCAGGACAAAAGCAACCATAGCTCGAAAACGTCGGGGAGGCGGTTTCGGCGTTTGGCTCGCTACTGGGAAGGCCGCCGGTGGTGAAAATCGGCAACATGCGGCTGGGCTCGGCGTAGCAAAAACGCGCGAAATCGTGGCAAAACAGTGGGCAAATGGGGAGTTTGCCCAGCGCCGGCGGTCGGTGGACGCAGGCTGCGAAACCTGGGCCGACCATTTGACGGTTTTGGCTGCTTCGGGTACGATTTGCGGTTTCCGATTTACCTAGGCCGACCGGCCTTGAGAGCATTCAGCCCGTCCGAGTAGTCATGGCCAAAAAGCGCGCAAAGAACAATATTCGCAGTAAGAAGAAGGACCCCGTTTTCGTCGACGGTAAGCGTCCTCGTCCGATGTACGTCGATTACAAGGACTTGGAACTGTTGTCCAAGATGGTCAGCCGGCAAGGCAAGATCATCAGCCGTCGCAAGACCGGCTGCACCGCCGTCAGCCAGCACGCCGTGACCGAAGCCGTGAAGCGCGCTCGGTTCATGGCCCTGTTGCCGTACGTTGGCGACTAGTCGCTCGGGCTCGGTAGCTGTCTCGAAGTTGCTACCGTGTTTCTGCCTGATGGTGATGTCGGGGATTACTGCGCGCCAGCCTGTCGCTTTGCAGGTTTTACAAAGCGGTTCCCGGTTTGGGAGTAGCAGGCGGCGCGCCCTTTTCGGCGCGTCGCAACTCGTAACCGGTTGCGCCCGAACTGACTCGGCGCATTCCGATCGCCTTGCATCGAGAGGCGGCCCACTTTGGCACGCCATCTGCAAACCTTTCCTCGGGTACGTCCACCAAACGAAGTAGCAGTCATGCGCGCTTCGCAGTTCACCCGAGGAGTCACACCGCGATGGATCGTCAGGCGAAGTATTTGTGGATGCAGGATTTGCTCGAACACCTCACGCTGTGTCACGAGCAATGGTTGCTGGCCGATCGGCGCAATGAAAGCTACCTGATCGACTCGATGCGCCGCGACGTGGAAGAAATGCGGCGGCTTTGTGAATCGCTCGACCGGGCGCCCCCTCTCGAGCGCGCCGGCCATCCACTGGCGGCTTAGCCCCCAAACTAGCGACAATCGCCGCGAATACCGGCCCGTTTCCCTGCTCGCTCCGGCGCGATACACTCGACTTGGCGACAACTCTAGCGATTCTTTCCCGGGCAGTCACTCGTCAATGTCGGTGCTCAGTACCAACCAAGAGTACGAAGCGGCGCTGGCCGTGCTGCTGCGTCGCGTCGACTTTGAACGCGCGGCCGCGGTCGGCTACAATGAGCGCGAATTCAAGCTCGACCGGATGCACGAGCTGCTGGCCCATCTGGGACATCCCGAGCGGCAGCTTCCCGTCGTGCATATCACCGGCACCAAGGGAAAGGGCTCGACTGCCGCCATGGTGGCGTCGATCCTGACTGCGGCTGGCTATCGCACCGGGCTGTTCAGCTCGCCTCATTTGCACCGCATCGAAGAACGGTTCAGCATCGACGGGCAGAATTGCCCTCAGGCCGAGTTCATCGCGCTGGTCGAGCGCTTGCAGCCAGTGGTCGAGCGGATGGACACCGAGGCGGCCGCCCACGGCCCGGGTGAGATGGGCCCCACTTACTTTGAATTGACGACGGCCCTGGCCTGGTTGCACTTTGTCGCCCATCGCGCCGACGTGGCGGTGATGGAAGTCGGCATGGGGGGCCGGCTCGACTCGACGAATGTTTGTTTGCCCGTGGTGTCGGTGATCACGAATGTCAGCCTCGATCACACCAAGCAGCTTGGCGCCACGGTCGAAGCCATTGCCGAGGAGAAGGCCGGCATCGTCAAGCCGGGTGTGCCGGTTGTCAGCGGCGTCGGCCCGCGGGCCTTGGCCGCGGTCGAAGCGGCGACGCGCCGGTGTGGCTCGCGCTGGGTGCAGGCCGGACGCGAGTTCCGCGTGACTTATCATCCGCCCCGCGATGCTTCCAAATCGCACGGCATGGGGACGATCGACGTTGACTATCTGGCGCCAGGGCGCGAACACCGCTGGGCCGCCGTCGAGTTGCACTTGCTGGGACGTCACCAGGCCGAGAACGCGGCCCTGGCCCTGGCCGTCGTCCAGGAACTGCGGCGACAAGACTGGCAGATTTCCGACACCGCCCTGCGGCACGGGCTGGCGACGGTGAACTGGCCCGCTCGGGTCGAGGTCTTGCGGCGTCACCCGGCCGTGGTGATCGACGCGGCGCATAACGTCGCTGCCGTCGAGGCGCTGGTGGCGACGCTCGAGGAAAGCCTGCCGGCGCGGCGGCGCGTGCTGCTGTTGGCCGCGACCAAGGATAAAGACGTGGTCGGCATGTTGCAGGTTTTACTCCCCCGCTTCGATCGGGTAATCGTCACGCGCTATCAAACGAATCCGCGCGGCGTGCCGGTCGAAGAATTGGCGACGTTAGCCCAGCAGTTGAGCGACAAGCCGATCGAAACGGCCGACGATCCGGCCACGGCCTGGGAGTTGGCCAACGAAGGGCTCGGCAAGGATGATCTGCTCTGCGTGACGGGGTCATTCTTCATCGCCGCCGAGATTCGCCAGTTGGCAACGTCGGGGGACGCGAAAGATTAATCCCTTCTGACTCCCTCTCCCCTCCGTGGGAGAGGGTTGGGGTGAGGGGGTAGAAGCTGGTACACGGCATCAACCCCTCACCCGGCTTGCTGCGCTCGCCACCCTCTCCCGCAAGGGGCGAGGGTGCGCGGCCTTCGCCGCGAGGAGCAAAGGCATGCCGTATTGCGCTCAGGCAGAAGATGTACCCAGCGCATTGGCCAAACGGTCCAGCATCGCCGGCGTGTGCGCGTAGCTGACGCTGATGCGCAACAACGACTCGCCGACGGGAACCGAGGGTGGCCGGATGGCCGGGACGAATAGCCCGGCGTCCCACAATCGGCGCGATAGCGCCACCGCGGCGGCAGGTTCGCCGACGATCACCGGTACGATCTGGCTCCGGTCAACGGGAACTTGCCAGCCTTGACGGCGCAGGCGCTCGCGCAGCGCCGTGGATTGTGCCAATAACTGCGTGCGCCGCGCGGGCTCATTGCGCACGATGTCGAGCGCCGCGAGCGCTGCCGCGCACACTACGGCAGGTTGCGCCGTCGAGAACACATATGAACGAGCGCGGTTGGCCAACCAGTCGATCAACGCGCGACTGCCGCAGACGAAACCTCCCGCAGCGCCCAGGGCCTTGCTAAGCGTTCCCATCCGAATTGGAATCTCGGCTTCGACGCCTAACTCCTCAGCCAGCCCGCGACCGCCAGCGCCGAAGATACCCGTGGCGTGGGCTTCATCGACCATCAGCATGCAATGGTACTTTTGGGCCAGCGCCACTAGATCACGCAACGGCGCGACATCGCCGTTCATGCTGAACAAGGTGTCGGTCACGATCAGGCGACGGCGATAGTGCGCGCTGTCGCGCAGCAAGTTCTCGAGCATAGTGACGTCAACGTGCGGATAGACGTGGACCGTCGCCCGACTGAGCCGGCAGCCGTCGACGATCGAGGCGTGATTGAGCGCATCGCTGAAGATGGCGTCCCCTTCGCCGGCCAGCGCGGGAATCGTCCCTTGATTGGCGGCAAAGCCCGAAGGGAACAACAGCGCCGCTTCGGTTTGTTTGAACTCAGCGAGGCGCGATTCGAGCCGCGCGTGCAGGTCGCTGCGGCCGCAGATCAGGGGGCTCGCCCCGCTCCCCAGCCCTTGCTCGGCCAGCGCCGCCGACGCGGCCGCGACCAGGCGCGGGTCGGCGGCCAGTCCCAGGTAATCGTTCGAGCCAAAGTTCAGGACTTGCCGACCGTCAAGCTCGAACGTGGCCGATTGCCGGCCGTGGCGCTCGCGCAAAGTACGGCGCAGGTCGGCACGATCCAAATCGGCGAGCGCGGTGTCGAGCCAGTGGAGACTGTCGTGAGCCATAAGACTATTTCTTGGCGCGAGTGACACGTCGCGGCTGGGTTGATTTCTTTTTGGCCGGCGCCTCGTCTTTGGCCAACCGCAAGATGGCTTCGAACTCGGCTTTGCTCACCGGCTGGACCGACAAGCGCGAGCCGCGCCGCAGCAGTTCCATATTCTTCAACGCAGGCACGGTGCGCAGGCGCTCGATCGAGAGCGCCGCCGGAAATACTTGTTGCAAACGGATATCTACCATTTGCCAAACCGGTTTGGCCGGCGTCGCCTTGGGATCGAAATAGTCGCTCTTGGCGTCGAACTGGGTGTGGTCCGGGTAGGCCTCGCGCACGACGACCGCGGTGCCGACCACGGCCGACGGTTCGGCGTTCGAGTGGTAGTACAGAACCTCGTCGCCGAGGTGCATCTCGTCGCGCATGAAGTTGCGGGCCTGATAGTTGCGCACGCCGCTCCAGCAGGTGGTCTGTTGCGGCGCGCGGGCCAAATCGTCGATCGAAAACGACTCGGGTTCACTCTTGAGAAGCCAGTATTTCTTGGTCGGTGGCATGGTGTTGTGGGCTAAGTTGGAGGATCGAATTGTTGAGGCGGACCAGTATTTCCGGCGATTTGTGGTCCAGGGGGCGGCCTCAGCCTCTGTCGTCACGTGGGCCGGCTGATTATTCTCGATTGAATTGGCCGCAGTTCAAGATGTCTGGGCCACCGTCCGATCACCTTCTTCGCGACCAAACAACCCATCGCCACCTGACGACGCCCAAGGATCAACCTCCCGATGAGTGACAACAACGGCTCGGCTCCCGCCTCCGAATCGCCAACGCCAGCCAATCCTGCCAAGTTGAAAAAGCGGCAAGTGCTGCTGGTGGCCAGCGGCGATTTACGGTCCAGCGCCAATCAGACTTGCTGGCCGGCCCAGCAGGCGATGGAAGCCGCCTTGGCCGCGGCCGTCGCCGCCGAGGGATACGAGATCGTACGCGGGCATCCGTACAAGCCCGACGAAGGGCACGGGTTCATCGGCTCGCAAAAGGAGGGGATGTGCGTCTTTGCCGGACTCGACCGGCACGCGCCGCTGATCGTGGCCGAGGCGGTATGGCAGTATTCGCACCACGTCCTGGCGGGGCTGATGAGCCACCGTGGGCCGATTCTGACCTGTGCCAATTGGTCGGGCACGTGGCCGGGACTGGTTGGAATGTTGAACCTGAACGGCTCGTTGACCAAGGCCGGCGTGAAATACTCGACGCTCTGGTGCGAGGACTTCACCGACGAGTTCTTCACCTCGCGATTGCGCAAGTGGCTCAAGACCGGACGTATCCATCACAAGACGTCCCACGTCGCGCCGCTTAAAGATGTGAAGCTGCCCGGCAAGGCGCGCAAGCTCGGCGCGGAACTAGCCGGCGAGCTGCAACGCAACAAGGCGATCATGGGCGTGTTCGACGAAGGGTGCATGGGCATGTACAACGCCATCGTACCCGACGAGCTGCTGCACGCGACAGGCATCTACAAGGAACGGCTCAGCCAGTCGTCGCTCTTTTACGAGACAACGCAAGTCAGCGATGACGAAGCCCGGCGGGTGCGCGCCTGGTACGACGAGCGGGGGCTTAAGTTCCACACGGGGACTGATCCGCAGACCGAGCTGACCGACGAGCAGATTCACCAGCAGTGCAAGATGTACGTGGCGGCGTTGCGATTGGCTGATGACTTTGGCTGCGCGACGATCGGCATTCAGTATCAGCAGGGGCTGAAGGATTTGCTGCCCGCCAGCGATCTGGTCGAGGGGACTTTGAACAATGCGGATCGCCCGCCGGTCGCTTCACGCGACGGTAGCCGGGTGCTTTATGCCAACGAGCCGCTGCCTCACTTTAACGAGGTGGACGAGTGCGCGGGCATCGACGGCCTGATGACCTATCGCGTCCACCGGGCGCTCGAACAACCGGCCGAGAACACGTTGCACGATCTGCGCTGGGGGGACATCGACCGCAGCGGCACGGTCGAGGACTATGTCTGGGTGTTCCTGATTAGCGGGTCTGCACCGCCGGCCCACTTCATTGACGGCTGGCAGGGGGCTTCAAGCCTGCGGCAGCCGCCGATGTATTTCCGGCTGGGGGGCGGGACGTTGCGAGGTATTTCCAAGCCCGGCGAAATTGTCTGGTCGCGAGTGTTTGTGGCCGATGGTCGGCTGAATATGGACCTGGGGCGGGCTGGGGTGGTCGAGTTGCCAGCGACCGAGACCGAACGTCGCTGGCAGGCCACGACGCCGGCCTGGCCGATCATGCATGCGGTGACTTATGGCGTGTCGCGCGACCAGATGATGGCCCGGCACCCTAGCAACCATATTCAGGTGGCCTATGCCGCCGACGCCGAGGCGGCCGATCTGGCCCTGCTGACCAAAGCGGCGATGGCCGAGGCTCTGGGCATGCGGGTGTCGGTCTGTGGCACCCGAAAAGGTGGGGAAGACTGGTAGTTCGTGCCGGCGATTTCCCCGCCATGAGCCCAGAGCACCTACACCGGGGCGTTTCTGGCCCTTTTTCTCCCTCACTACGCGAAACCCCCGGTCTGGGCCGGGGTTTATAGCTTCACGGATCGTCGTCTCCTCTCGACCAAGGTTACGTACCTGGCGGGGGCTATGGGCGGCGAAAGGTCGATTCGCTATCGCGCTGGGAGAGTGCTGGCCATGAAAAGTTCAAGGACGTGCTGGCTCGTGCTGGTGGGGCTGGTCACTTCGTTCAATGCCGCCGTCGTGGCGGACTCGGCCCAGGCCGAGTACAACACCGCGTCGTCGCAACAGTCGACGGGCGAGGTCTCGCGTCGCATCGACGAATCGCTGACTGGTGAGCTGGGCTTTGACAAGCCCGAGATCAAGTCGCACCTGGCGCCGCGAACCGACGACCAGACCTTCTTGCGTCGCGTCTATTTGGACTTGGCGGGCGAGCTGCCCACGCCGACCGAAGTGTCGTTGTTCGCGCTCGATACGGCGGCCGACAAGCGCGCCAAGCTGGTCGAGCGGTTGCTGGCCGATCCGCGCTATGGACGCAACTGGGCCCGGTTCTGGCGCGATGTGATTATGTACCGCCGCGCGGACGATCGGGCATTGATCGCCGCCGCCAGCGCCGAGCGCTTTCTGGCCGAAAACCTGAACGAGAATAAGCATTGGGATGAAATCGTCCGCGGCTTCCTGACAGGTCTGGGGAACATTTCTGAAAAGGGGACCACGGCGCTGATAATGGCCCAGCAGGCCGACGCCAGTAACATCGCGTCGGAAGTGTCTCGCATTTTTCTGGGCGTGCAAATCTCCTGCGCCCAGTGCCACGATCATCCATACGACCCTTGGAAGCGTGAACAGTTCCACCAGTTCGCGGCCTTCTTCCCACGCGTGTCGCTGCGGCCCGTGTTGGTCAATGGCCAGCAGCGCGGCTTTGAAGTGGCCTCGGTCACGCGCGAGCCGTTCCAAGGCCGGCCGGCCGCCTTCCGCGGCTCGATGGAACACTACATGCCCGACCTCAAGGATCCGGCCAGTCGTGGAACCTTGATGACGCCGATTTTCTTTGCCACTGGCGAGAAGCTGGAAACCGGCGTGGCCGATCTGGACCGTCGTGGCCAGTTGGCCGATTGGATGACTTCGCCCAAGAACGTGTTGTTCGCCAAGGCGTTGGTGAACCGCGTTTGGGGCGAACTGGCCGGTGAAGGGTTTTATGAACCGGTCGACGACATGGGGCCCGGGCGCAAGGCAACAGCGCCGCAGACACTGGACTACCTGGCTCAGCAGTTTGCCGCGCACCAGTACGACTTGAAGTGGCTGTTCCGGACGATCATGGCGACCGACACGTATCAGCGGGCTTCGCGGCCGCGCCGCTCGCCGAACGACACGCCGTTTTTGGCCAACACCAGCTATCGGGTTCGCTCGGACGTGTTGTACGACAACCTAGCCCAAGCGCTTGGCTTTCCTCGCCAGGGTGAGGTTAGCGGCAATCCCTACGGTGGTGGTCAGCAGCGGTTTTTGAACCAGGGGCGATACCAGTTCTCGCTGACGTTTGGCTACGACCCCAGCGAACGGCGCGAGAACGTGGCCAGTTCGATTCCGCAAACGCTCATCCTGATGAACTCGCGTCAATGGGGGCAAGCTGTCAGTGCCCAGAGCGGCGGCGCGCTGGCCCAGATGCTGAGCGACGTTCGCGACGACGAGCAATTGGTCGGCGAACTGTACCTGCGGTTTCTGGCCCGCGAACCAAACGACGCCGAAATCAATATTTGCCTCGAACATGTGAAGAGTTCGGAGCGGCGCAGCGACGGTTTTGAAGACATCGTCTGGACGCTGTTGAACCGGAGCGAGTTGCTGTATCGGAATTAGCAAACATGCTTTGCATTACACCTCTCCCTTCCAGGGAGAGGTTGTGAGCGAAGCGAGCGGGTGAGGGTAGAAGCGTTCCAGGCCATTAACGCGTCTACCCTCCCCCAGCCCCTCCCTGGAAGGGAGGGGTGTTGATCGAGCGAGCCGCGGAGCGAAGACCACGGTTGAGCAAACGCAAGTTATTCAAGGACGCAACCAATGCAAAACAGCTTCACGCATCAAATGCAAATCGGCATGGGGCCGCGCGGCGTATTGAACCGGCGGCACTTTCTGCGCAATGTCACGGCCGGCGGGTTGGCGCTCGGCGGGCTGTCGTTCACCGACATGGTCAGCTTGAACGCCAGCGAGTTGAAGCGGCGCGGCATGTCGTGCATTTTGCTGTGGATGCAGGGTGGTCCCAGCCAGTTTGAAACCTTCGATCCCAAGCCGGGGCACGCGAACGGGGGCGAAACCAAGGCCATCGCCACGAATGTGCCCGGGACGCAAATCTCGGAGAACCTGCCCCACCTGGCGCGAATCGCCGACCAGTTGGCGATTGTCCGTTCACTGTCGACCAAAGAAGGGGAGCATCAACGCGCTTCGTACATGATGCACACGTCGTACATTCCAACGGCGACGGTTCGCTATCCGACGCTGGGGGCCGTGGTGGCCAAGGAATTGGCCGACCAGGCAGCCAGCGAGCTCCCCTCCTTTGTGCGGATTGGCAATGTCGGCATCGGCGCCGGCAACGAAGGGGGCCTGCTGGGTCAAAAGTTCAACGCCTATCCGATCCAGGACGGCAACCGCCCCCCCGAGAACACTCGTCCCACGACCGAAGAAGATCGCTATCGTCGCCGCTTGACGCTGCTGGATCGGTTGGAGGAGGCCGCGCCAGGCGAAGCGGTCGCCCGCCGCGCCGATCACGAGTCACTCTACAATCAGGCCTCGCGGTTCGTGCTGAGCCCCAGCATGTCGTCGTTTGACATCAGCAACGAGCCCGAGTCAGTGCGCAAGGCCTACGGAATTGGCGCGAGTTCCGCCGATGCGGGACGCCCCGCGCCGAACGGGTTGCGCATCCAGCAAGGACAATTCGCCGCAGGCTGCCTGCTGGCGCGACGGCTGATCGAGTCGGGCGTGACATTCGTCGAAGTGGCCATGGGGAACTGGGATACCCATCAAGATAACTTCGACCTGTCGCGGCGCTTGTGCGAGCAGATCGACCAGCCGTTCGCGGCATTGGTCGAAGACCTGCGCCAGCGTGGCCGGCTGGACAAGACGCTGGTCATTTGGATGGGCGAATTTGGTCGCACGCCGCGGATCAATCCGCGCGGCGGACGTGATCACCATCCGCAATCGTTCAGCGCCGTGTTGGCCGGCGGCGGGATGCAAGTGGGACAGGTGGTCGGCGCGACCGATGCCGGCGGCGAGCGCGTGGTCGAGCGTCCGATCAATGAGAAAGATCTGTTCCAGACGATCTATCAAACGCTCGGCGTCAACGCTAAGAAGGAATACATGAGCGCCATCGGCCGGCCGATCGCAATCGTCGACGGCGGCAGCCCGGTGGATGAACTCCTCGGCTGATCGGCCTTGCCACGGAGGCACGGAGGTTAGCACGGAGAAACGTGCGGTTATTGGTGAATGATGAAGCACCAATGACCAAATCCCAATGTCCAAGGATTAGGAGCCAACACCTTCTTTGGTCATTGGACATTGGTACTTGGTCATTAAGAGCCTCCCTCCGTGAAACCCTCTGTGACCTCCGTGTCTCCGTGGCAAACTCCCCGGCCTGTTGGCTGAGCGGGCAGCCGAATGATAGACTATCGCAGGATTCATCTCCTGCGGAGTCCCTTTCGTGTCGAACTCAGCGCCCAGTGAATTAGCGGACTTTCCGGTCGTGGTCACCTGGCCGGTGCAATGGGGGGACCAAGACGCATTTGGCCACGTCAACAACACGATCTATTTCCGCTGGTTCGAGACCTGCCGCATCGAGTATCTGAACCGGATGGGGTTGAACACCTGGTACGAGCGGGAACGGATCGGGCCGATCCTGGCGTCGATCACTTGTAATTATCGCCGCCCGGTGGTGTTTCCCGACACGGTCGTGATTGGCGCCAGGATCACGCGCATAGGGCGTTCGAGCGTCGACATGGAGCACCGCATCTACAGCCACGCCCAGCAAACCCTGGTGGCCGACGGCACGTCGACCATCGTGGTGTACGATTACAAGGCGGCGAGATCCTCGCCCGTACCGGCCGAGATTCGGCAAATCATCGAGCAGGTCGAAGGCCGCTCGTTTCCGGCGCCGTCTTGAGGGCGTGCGGTTGTCGGGCGAGGCCTCTCAGGCAGTGCAAACCGGCGAATTGCGTCGCTGATTCAGGCCCGTGTCATCGCGCCGCGGTAAATGGCGCACTGATCGACCGATGATCCATCGGCGTCAAAGTTTACCCGGTTGACGCTGACGGCACGCCGTCGTGCCGACCGGCCGATTTTTTCTCGATTTTCAATCAGAAAAACTCACCAAACTAGCTAATGCGCAATCTTTGCGTGTTTTGCCGTCTTTGACAGCAGTGTGAGGTAGAATTATTCTGTCAGGCGCTCACCCAGTCCCTCGGGCGTCGACAGACGGAGCTGTGACAAACGCAGGGTCGAAATTCTTCCACACCAGCTTGAAGAGCGGGAGTCAGCAATGCAACGAACAGTAAAACGGAAGCTGCTCGTCACCGCGGCCCTTGTGGCCGGCGTGACGCTGTGCGTCGCAAGCAGTGCGAGCGCGGGATGGCACATGGGCATGAAGAACTATTACCGCTTCGGGGTTCTGTATGGTTACCCCGGCGCGCGGTATCAAGGGGGTGGCTACTGGGGCTGCCCGTACAATCCAGTATGCACCGGCCCCTGGTGCTATGGTCTGAACTGGTGCGGGCCCGCCGGCGCGATGCCTCCCTCGGGGCCAGGCGCCGTGGGCGTCGATCGAACCGATACCGGCTATCAACGTATTCCGAATCCGGGGAACGCGATTCCAAACAACTCATTGCTGTTCAATCTGCAAGTTCCGGCCGACGCGCTGGTGTTTGTGAACGGCTTCCCCACTCGCTCGACCGGCGCCACGCGCACGTTCATGGCCACCGACCTGGAACCAGGTCGGACCTACGCCTATGAAGTTAGCGTTGAGACCTATGTGAACGGCGAACCGGTGGTCGAGAACCGCCGCGTCGTGGCCAAGACCGGCGATCGCCAGACGCTGGCCTTCAACTCCACCGCCAAGCAACAAGCCGAAGTGATCGTGGCCGCTGATCCACGCCGCGGCACGTTGACCCTGCACGTTCCGGCCGACGCCAAGGTGCTAGTCGATGGCCAGATCACGCGCTCGACCGGCGAGGTTCGCACCTACTCGGCCAAGTTTGCCGAGGGGAGCAAGGAACCGATCTCGTACCACTTGAGGGTCGAGTATTCCCGCGACGGCAAGACGTTGGTCGAAGAACGCAACGTCGACTTGCTGCCGGGCATGAGCCAGGATCTGGTCGTTGATTTCGACGCCAAGCAAGGCCCGATGTTCACTAACAATCGGTAGTCGATTCGCTCAATCCGAGCCAATGCTAAAAGGGCCAGACGTCCACCGGGCGTCTGGTCTTTTTTATGCGCCCATGAGATCATGCTGGTTCATTACGGGTCTGTAATCTCGTGCTCGTCGTCTTTGACAGCCCGCCAGTGGGCTTTGAAGATACCACCGGTGCGATGGTTATCGGCCTTTCTGCACTTGGTATAAGTGAATTCGCTTTTGTGGATTCAAAGTGCGCGATTGGGAAAACCGAGAACGTGAGCGCCCGATGAGCGAATTGAGGGGAGCAACGCGGTTGACGTAGTCGGGGCATGTTCTTTTCCGCGCCGGTCGATTATCGTTTGCTTCACACGACGTATCGTTTGCTTTACATAGATTGCGGGGCAAGCCGCGACTGATTTGGGGGGAGCGGCAGTACGGGGCAAGGGAATGGATCGCGCCGCCGAGGAAGAGCGGCGCGCGGTGTGTGCCAGCGGGGTTAAGGATGGCTGTGCTTGCATTAACGCGGTGGCATCACGAAGAGGCGATCCCGCTTGACTCGGTGCCGCGCCTCGGTGTGAGCGACTTTCGTCAGGCGACCATCGATCACGTCGTCGACGGGGCTCAACTCCTCGCTTTGTTCGGCCGGCAAGTTGACGGCGACCAGGTCCGGCTGATGGCCGTGCTGGGCTTTCCCGACGCGGCGCAAGTAACCGTGTTCGAGTGCGACGTCAGCAATCGCTATCCGGCGCTCACGCCCGAATGTCCCCAGGCGCACTGGTTCGAGCGCGAAATCGCCGAACAGTGGGGCGTGGTTCCCGAGCACCATCCCTGGCTTAAGCCGATTCGTTTTCATTCTTCCTATCGGCCCGGCCACGATGCTTGGGGGCGGGCGGTTGGCGCGGCGATCCTGCCATCAGTGACCGACTTCTTTCAAGTTCAAGGGGCTGAAGTTCACGAGGTGGCGGTCGGGCCAATACACGCCAGCGTGATCGAGCCCGGTCATTTCCGCTTTCAGTGCCACGGCGAGACGGTCTTCCATCTGGAAATCTCGCTGGGCTTTCAACACCGCGATGCCGAACGGCACCTGGTCGGCGGGCCGAACAAGCGCACGATCCATTACATGGAAACGCTGGCCGGCGATACGAGCATCGGTCACGCGTCGGCCTATTGCCAGGCGCTCGAAACTCTGAGCAATACGGCCGTGCCTTTGCGGGGCCAGGCGCTGCGGGCAATCGCGCTCGAATTGGAACGAATGGCGTGCCACACGGGCGATCTGGGCGCGTTGTCCGACGATGTGGGCTTTCTGCCGACTGCGGCGTTCTGTGGGCGGCTGCGCGGCGACTACTTGAACGCTTCGGCCCATTTGTGTGGCAGCCGGTTCGGCCGCGGCATGGTCCGTCCCGGTGGCGTGATGTTCGACGCCGAAGGGGAACGCGCCCAGCAGTTGATCGATCGACTAACTCAGCCGCTGATCGACACGGCTGGCGCGGCGCAGTTGTTGTGGGACACGACGAGCGTGCAGGCGCGTTTTTCCAACACTGGGCCTGTGTCGAAACAGAACTGTGTCGAGTTGGGGATGGTGGGACCGGCGGCGCGGGCTTGTGGCGTTCCGCGCGACGTGCGGCGCGATTATCCGTCGGGCATTTACCGGTTGGCGCCGATCAACGTCTCGTCCTGGCCGACGGGCGATGTTTACGCCCGGGCCTATGTGCGGGCGCTCGAAATTGAACAGTCGGGCGAGTTCGTGCTGTCTCAACTCAAGTCACTGCCGGCCGGGCCAATTCGCGCCGAGGTGGGCGAAGTGCGGCCCAATTCGCTGGCCGTGGGTTTGGCGGAAGGCTGGCGCGGCCTGGTTTGCCACGTTGTCCAGACAAATGACCAGGGTAAGTTCCTGCACTACAAAGTGATTGACCCGTCGTTCCGAAACTGGATCGGGTTGGCGATGTCGCTGCGCGATCAACAGATTTCAGACTTCCCGTTGTGTAATAAGAGCTTCAACCTGTCGTACTGTGGACACGATTTGTAAGCATGGGACTTGTCGGTGATGGCCGCCAGCCCGCGCCGTGGTGGTCGATCGCCTGGATTGCCAAGACTGGAACGAGCATCGCATGTTCGACGTCATTCGAGAGCGTCTGCGCCAAGGACACCGCACCGCCGCCTACCCGGCCAAGCCGCCGGCGGTGGCGGATCGCTTTCGCGGGCTGCCGGTCATCGACGACACCAAGTGCGAGGATGGCTGCCGCGCGTGTATCGACGCCTGTCCGACCGACGCGCTGAGCAACGATGGCGAGTTGAAGCTCGATCTTGGGCAGTGCCTGTTTTGCGTCGATTGCCAGCAAGCCTGCCCCAGCGGTGCGATGCGTTACACGACCGAGTACCGGCTGTCGACGCGAACTCGTGAAGACCTGGTGGTTTCGGCCAAGCGAAAGCTGGAGTTGGCCGACGCGCTCGACGCCAAGACCCGCCGCTTGTTCGGCCGTTCGCTCAAGCTGCGCCAGGTGAGCGCCTCGGGCTGTAACGCTTGTGAAGCTGATGTGAACGTGTTGAACACGTTGGTGTTCGACCTGCAGCGGTTCGGCATCCAGTTCGTCGCGTCGCCGCGTCATGCCGATGGGCTGCTGATCACCGGTCCAGTGGCCGACAACATGAAGTACGCGCTGCTCCAGGCCTACGAGGCCATGCCAGCGCCAAAGGTCGTGATTGCCGTTGGCGCCTGCGCGATTTCGGGGGGGCCGTACATTGGCCATCAGATTGTCCAGCAAGGTTGCGATCGGGTGGTGCCCGTCGACTTGTATGTGCCCGGTTGTCCGCCGAGCCCGTGGACGATCCTGGATGGCATTCTGCGATTGTTAGGACGACTCGAAGGGACGCCGGCCGCCGCGGCGCCAAGGCAGGGATAGATACGATGGATCCTGCGCTGGAAACAGGAAGCCCAGTCTTTACTGTCTTGCACTGGCTGCTGGTGGCCATTGTGTTGCTGGCCGCCAGCGGCTTGCCGGCGCTGGGGGGGCCGCGCCGCGCGAATGGACCGCAATTGTTGTCGGCTTTGCTGGCGGTTGGCGGCGCATTACTCGGCCTGGCGACGACACTCGGCTGGTTCATTGGTGGCGAAGAAATGGAGTTGCGTTACGAATGGGCGCTGCCCGGCGCGCAGTTTCACGTGGCCATTGATGGGCTGTCGGCTTGGTTTTTGATTCCAGTTTTTCTCGTGTCGATGCTCGGCACGATCTACGGTATTGGCTACTGGCCTCAATCTGAACATCCCGACAACGGCCGTAAGCTGCGAGTTTTCTATGGTCTGCTGGCCGCGGGCATGGCCCTGCTGGTCATCTCCCGAAACGCCATTCTGTTTCTGATGGGTTGGGAAGCGATGGCGCTGGCGGCCTACTTCCTGGTGACGACCGAGGACCACGAATCCCAGGTCCGCGAGGTCGGCTGGATTTATCTCGTGGCGACGCATCTGGCGACGCTCTTGCTGTTCGCGTTGTTCGGCTTGTTGCGCGGCGTGACGGGGACATTTGAATTCACCGATCCCTTGCCCGCCAACGTGACTACCTCGGCCGCCTGGAGCGCCGCGATCTTCGTCCTGGCGTTGATCGGCTTTGGCTGCAAGGCCGGCATCATGCCGCTGCACTTTTGGCTGCCTGGCGCGCACGCCCTGGCCCCCAGTCACGTCTCGGCCATCATGTCGGGCGTGATCATCAAGATGGGCATCTATGGTTTGCTGCGCATCTTGACCCTGTTTCCGCATCCACCAATCTGGTGGGGAGCGGTGGTGTTGCTGTTGGGGGGCATCTCTGGGGTGTTGGGTATTGCCTTTGCCATTGGCCAGTCCGACCTCAAGCGACTGTTGGCCTATAGCTCGATCGAAAACATCGGCGTGATCTTCATGGGGCTGGGCCTGGCGTTGATTGGCCGCTCGTATGGCCGTGCCGATTGGGTCGCCTTGGGCATCGGCGGCGCCATGCTACATGTCTTGAATCATGCCGTGTTCAAGTCGCTGCTGTTCTTCGGCTCGGGCGCGATTGTACATGCCACGCATACGCGACGGATGGACTTGCTGGGCGGCCTGGGCAAAAAGATGCCGATCACGTCGAGGATGATCCTGGTCGGTGTCGTGGCGGCTGCGGCGTTGCCCCCGCTGAACGCATTTACTAGTGAGTTGTTCATCTACATAGGTCTGTTCCGCACGCTGGAAGTCAAAGGCGCGCTCTGGACCGCGGCGGCCGCGCCGGCGTTGGCGATGGTCGGCGCGATGGTCGTGGCTTGTTACGTCACCTTTTACGGGATTGTTTTTCTGGGGGCCCCGCGCAGCGATCACGGCCGGCACGCTCACGACCCGGTCGGCTCGATATTGTGGCCAATGGGCATTCAGGTGCTGATCTGCGTGCTTCTGGGCCTAGCGCCGAAGATCGTCGCGCCGTACCTTGATCAAGCCGTCGTGGCGTGGACCGGGCCCACGTTGGCGGCCCAGCCGCTTGGTGGGCTGGCCCCGCTGGGCTGGCTGACGGGGATCAACCTCATGGTACTGGTCCTGACCCTGGCTGGGACGCTGGTCGTGCGGGGAATGATGAACACGCAGGGGGCCGAGCGATCCGGCACGTGGGGCTGCGGTTATGCCGCGCCGACGGCACGGATGCAATACACCGCGTCATCCATGTCCGAATGGCTGGTGCGCCTGTTTGGCTGGGCATTGCGTCCCCAGTGGCACTTGCCCCATCTGCGCACGCTGTTCCCCCAGGGCGCGCGGTTCCTGGTCGAAGTACACGACGTGGTCCTGGACGACGCGGTGTTGCCGGCCAGTCGGCGCACGGCGCAATACCTGACCTGGTTCCGCTGGGTCCAGCAGGGGAGCGTGCAGGCGTACCTGATTTACATTATGGCGGTCACGATCTTGTTGTTCCTGTGGCGATAGGCGAGCGCTGGGCGTGAATAGCGATTATCTTCATTATGTACACGTCGGCATCCACGTCCTGGTGGTGCTGCTGCTGCCGCCGTTTTTGCGCGGCGTAATCAATCGGGTGAAAGCCAACTTTGGCGGGCGCGTCGGGCCGCCGATCTGGCAGCCGTATTACGATCTGATCAAGCTGTTCCAAAAGGGCTTTGTGATCAGCAACACCACCTCGGGCATCTTCGTCTGGGGCACGGTGGTGGTGTTCGTGGCGACGTTTTTGGCGGCCATGATCGTGCCGTTCGGGTGGACTGACGCGCCATTCTCGTTTGGCGGCGACATGATCTTGTTCGCCTATCTGCTGGGACTAAGCCGACTGTTCCTGGTGCTCACCGCGCTCGACACCGGGTCGCCGTTCGAGGGCATGGGCGTGGCTCGCGAGATCAGCTTCGCCTGTTTGACCGAGCCGGCGCTGTTCTTCGGCCTGCTGGTGACGGCGTTCCTGTCCAAGAGCGCTCAGATGGGGACGATGCTCAACGAGAAGATGATGTCCGAATGGGAAGTCGGCGCGTCGTCGTTGCTGCTAGTAATTGTCAGTTGGTTCATCGTGATGCTGGCCGAAAACTCGCGTATTCCGTTTGACGACCCGAACACGCATCTTGAACTGACGATGATCCACGAAGTGATCATCCTCGATCACAGCGGCCCGCTGTTGGGGCTCATGCTCTACGCCGCCGAAATCAAGCTGCTGATGTTCGCGGCCTTGGTGGTGCGCATTGCGGTGCCGTTGACGAGCGATCCCTGGCTGAACTGGGGCATCTTCTTTTTGGCGGTTTGCGCCGTGGCGGCGCTGATCGGCGTGGTCGAGTCGATCATGGCCAGGCTGCGGATGCCCGAGGTGCCGAAACTGTTGGCCACGGCCTGTGTGTTGGCCGGGCTGGCGTTCTTGCTGGTAGTGCGGGTGACCATATGAACCAGTGGAATCAAGTCCTCGACGCCGAGTTGGTGTTCGTGTTGTTGCTCAACTTCTTCGTGCTGGTGACCAGCCGGTTGCCCTCGGCGATCTATCTGGTCGGCTTGCAAGGGGTGTTGATCGGGCTCAGCCCGCTGGTCGTACATCAAATCGCCAACGACGCCTTCGACATGCGCGGCGCGCTGTTGAGCGCTGGCACGGTGACCCTCAAGGGGTTCGTCATTCCACGGATGCTCATCTACGCCTTGCGCGAAGTGGGGATCGACCGTGAAACGCACCCGATCATTGGCTTTGTGCCCCAGTTGCTGCTGGGTGTGGCGGGAACAGCCGGCTCGCTGGTGCTGGCGTCGACGCTGCCACTGCGCGAGACGGATACCCACACCACGTTCCTGGTGGTGCCGGCGGCCTTGTCGACGGTGATCACCGGGTGCTTGTTGATGGTGACGCGCCGCCGGGCCATTACCCAGGCGCTCGGCTACCTGGTCTTTGAAAACGGCGTGTTCTTGTTCGGCTTGTTGCTGGTCGAGGCCATGCCGTTCATGGTCGAAGTCGGCGTCCTGCTCGACTTGTTTGTCGGTATTTTCGTGATGGGAATCATCATCGGCCACATCAGCCGAGGGTTCGCCTCGGACAGCACGCAACACTTGTCGAGTTTGAAAGATTGATCCCGGCGCGATCGCCCACTGCGCGATCGACGGCGCGAAACGCATCGGACGAAAGCAAATGGTTCCTGGCATGGCGATGGGGTTGTTGATCGTACCGCTGATCTGCGCCGCGATTGTGGCGCTGGTGCCGTCCAACCGGCTGCGCCCGTGGCTATTGCCATTCGGTTCGGGCGCGCACCTGCTGTTGACGATCCAGGCGCTCAATATCCCAAGCATCCGCGCGCTCGACGATTGGATCGTGCTCGACGACCTAGGCAAGTTGTTCCTCGGGGTCATCAGTGTCATGCACTTCCTGTGCATGTGCTACGCGCCCGGTTATTTGCGCTTGCGCCCGGAACGCTCGAACCGCGTGCTGTGCGCCTGCTTGCTGATGTCATTGTCGGCGATGACGTTGGTGGTCCTTTCCCATCACTTGGGGCTGATGTGGGTCGCGGTCGAAGCCACCACCCTGATCAGCGCGCCGAGCATCTACTTCAATCACAACCCCCGCTCGATCGAAGCCACCTGGAAGTATTTGTTGATCTGCTCGGTGGGGATCGCCATCGCCTTGTTGGGGTCGTTCTTCCTGGCTTACTCGGCCGGCCGTGAATCGACGCTGCAGTTCGAAACCCTGGTGCTTGAAGCGCCGCAATTATCCAAGGAATGGCTGCACGCCGCGTTTGTGCTGTTGCTGGTGGGCTATGGCACCAAGATGGGCCTGGCCCCGATGCACACCTGGAAGCCTGACGCCTATGGCGAAGCGCCGGGGCTGGTCGGAGCGCTATTGGCCGGCGGGGTGACCAACGTGGCGTTCTTCGCCATTTTGCGGTTCTATCACATCATGTACGCCGCTGGCGACGCGGCCTATGCGCGGCAATTGCTGCTATTTCTAGGGCTGTTGTCCATGGCCACGGCCGCCGTGTTCATGATCCGCCAGCGCGACTTCAAACGCTTGCTGGCCTATTCCAGCGTCGAGCACATGGGCATTCTCGTGTTTGGCATCGGCATCGGCGGCCCGGTGGCGATTTTTGGCTCGCTGTTGCACATGGTTAACAACGCGATGACCAAGGGAGTGTTGTTCCTCTCGGCCGGCAACATCCACCGCGCCTTCAAAAGCAAGTCGACCGCCGAAGTTCACGGCGCGATGGCCAGTTTGCCACTGTCCAGTTCGCTGCTCGTGGCGGGCTTCCTGGCTGGTTGCGGCTCGCCCCCGTTCGGACCCTTTGTCAGCGAATTCACCATCGTCACCGAAGCCTTTGCCAATCACCATTACGTGCTGGCCACCGTATTCCTGGCGATGCTGATGATTATCTTCGTTGGCATGGGTTCGACCGTGCTGTCGATCGTGCTGGGCAAGCCGTCGAAGCCCGAAGTGCCGTTCCCCGATGGCCTGCTCACCGGCGCGCCGGTGATCGTGTTCATGGCCATCGTGACGCTGTTGGGGGTTTACCTACCCGAGTGGCTGCGCGGCCTGCTCAACGACGCGGTCACGTTCCTGCAAAGCGTCCGCGAAGTGGGCGCCAGCCAGTAGCCGGCGATTCGCCCCGGTGCCGCCAGTGAGAGACAGCATCGATTAGCGCATGCGTCACGCGCCCGGCGTCGCAACAGCGATTAACCGCGCGAGTTGCCCTTGGTTCGACGGCGCGACTGGTGAGCGCCATTGGCGCCGGTGCCATTGCCGGCGTGGCTGATGGCGTTCGCCTGGGGCGCGTCCTGTCGCTTGGGGCCCATCGTGACCAGCAGTTCCTCGGCCAGTTTCTGCGACATTACCGTGAAGTCGCGCGGATTCGTCATGGCGTAAGCCAGCCCGGTGGCCGCTCCGCCCGAACTCAGATAGTTGCGCAAGTAAGCCGGCGTCGAGACATGGTGCGACAGGAAACTGAACACGCCAAATAGCACTTCAATGTCAAACTTCCCGGATCGTTCGACTTCCAATCGCAAGTCATACGCGGTCTGGGCCGCGTTCATGCAGACCGCGCTTTGGATCAACGCTTCGCGGTAACCGGGCATGTTGCGGGCGTTCTGGCCCCAGACCGTTTTCAGCCCGTTGGCCGCTTCGCGAACCGGAACGAACAAGCGTTGCAGAATCGACCGCAGCATCAGCGGTGTCGACCGCGACCAAAATCGTTGGGGCTGCAGATAAGCCTCGACCGCGCCGGTCACGGCGCCGCAGCCGGTATGCCCCAGCATGACCATCACGCGAACACTGTCGCTGAGGACGTTCAAGGCAAAGCCAATGCTACCCAGGCACTCGTCCCCCAGCACGTTGCCCGCCACGCGAATCACGAACAGGTCGTTAAACCCCTGGCCGAAGATCATTTCGGTCGGCACGCGGGCGTCGGAGCAGCCAATGACCACGGCAAACGGCGACTGCTTGGGCATTTCGCACTCGTTGCGGACCATGCCCACTTCCAGACCGTTGCATTGCACCACGTAGCGCGGCTCGATGTCGCCCGCGCAATCCTGGTCGCGGCAACTTTGCATCCAACTTGCGAATAGTCCGTTCCCTTCTTCCAGCCGGCGCTTGGCCTCTTCGGCATCGGCGGGGAGCAGCTTGACGCTGGGGTTCTTCGGGTCAAAGCGATAGACGTAGTCGATGGTATTCATGGCGTGCGTAACTCCGCAGGCGATTGATCGACGTGCGTGGGCGCGTTGCGCCGGCGCATGAACCGGGCTCGGTTCGCGGCACAACTCTTGGTAATAATACCGCGCCCCTCGGTGAACTCACGCCAGATCACCCGGCTGGAATCGGTTTTCCCGCCCCCACGACCCGCAGCTTCGCTCTAAACGGCCGTTGTCGTGGCCACCACCCGCCAAGCGCGACAGTTGGCGGGATTGTTAGAACCGAAACTGAAAGGTGCGGGCAAACCAGCGCCCAGCCCGCCAGCCCAGCGGCTGCCAGGGGGCGTAGATTTTGGCCCAGCCACGCTGCCCGGCGACCAAAGCCGCGTCAGCCCCTTCCAGGGGGTAAATCAGCACGTGATACGAGGTCGTCTGCGGACGCTCGGCGCCATGTTCGTCGGTCTTGGTGGCCAACTCGCCACCAGCCTTGTTCGACAAATGGCGCGGGCTCTCGCGCACCTCGTCGCTCGACACTTCCACCACTCGGCCACGAAACGTCTTGCCCGGCAACGCATCCAGGCGGACGTCAGTCACTTGCCCAGGGTGCAGGTAGACAACGTCGGCCTGCTCGACCACGGCCAGGGCCTGCATCGAGCGCGGATCGCCAACCTGGCAAAACATGTCCTGCGTCGTCAGCCAGCAGCCTCGGTTTTGCACGTCGAAGGGACTTCCCCACCAGGCGACCAACTCGCCTTCGGTCGTCGCTGGCTCGGGCACTTCAGGGGCAGGCAAGACGGTCCCCGTCTGGGCAGCGCGGATTTCCAAGCGCGCGACGTCCCGTTGCTTTTCGGCCAGTTGCTGCTCGGCCGCGGCCAGCGAGCTTTCCAGCTCGGGAATACGCACCGCAGCCGAGTCGTCCTCGAATCGGCGAAAGCGCAAAGCGGCGACCTGCGATCGAAGTTGTTCGCAGCGTCCGGCCAGTTGGGCCACGCGCAGTTCAACGTCGACATTTTCTAGACGCGCCAGCGGCTGGCCCGACTGGACCCGATCGCCCGGCTTGACCAGCACCTCGACGAGCCGGCCGGGGACTTCGACGTACTGCCGTGCGGCATCGTGCGGCTCCAGTTCCAGCGTGCCGTACACGCGATGTGGTAGCGGCATCAAAAACAGCGCCGCAACCAGCCCGCCGGCAATGGCCAGCGACCAGCGAAATCGTTGGGGATGCACGAGATCGATCCTCCCAGGCCGCGCAAAAAAGTGTACTAGCCGCCACAACGGCACGCCGACCAGACTGACCAGGCTGAACGCCCCCAGTGCGCGTCCGATCAGCTCGAGCCGGTAGGGTTTGAACATTTCGTTCAGAAAAAAGACCATCGACCAGACGACCAGCCAGCGGTACACGGTCGACGCCACGGCATAGGCCATGAACCAGCCCCGATGCTCGCGAGGCAAGAACGGGTCGTCAGGCAATTCGAGCCCCAGCAAGTATTCGCCCGCCCGCCGGCCAAGCAGCGACGAGGCTTTGGCCGACAGATTGGGCACTTCGAGCAGGTCGGCCAGAATGTAGTAGCCGTCGTAACGCATCAGCGGGTTGCCATTGAAGGCCAGCGTGCTGACCGAGCTGACGAACATGGCGCTCAGGCACAAATGATTCAACAAGCCAGGCGCGGTACACCACCACAGCCACGTGGCCAAGGCCGCGATCACCAGCTCGACGTACATGCCCGCCGCGCCAATGGCTGCCCGGTGCCACTTGTTGGGCAGCATCCACGAATCGCTGACGTTGCAGTACAAGGCCGGCGTGAAAACCAGCAGCAGCAAGCCCATCTCGTGGCACTCGCCCCCCAGCCGCTTGCACGCCAGCCCGTGACCAAACTCGTGCAGGACTTTCACGCCAGCCATCACCAGCAGCATCCAAAAGGCGTTGCCGACGGTGAAGAATTGCTGGAACGATGGCAGCCGGGCCTGGAACTCATTGAACTTCACGCCCACCAGCAATAGCGCCGACAGGGCAAACAACACGTTCAGCGTCACCGCCGCCGGCGAGAACAGCCACCCGACGCGCGGCGACAGCCAAGCGAGCACCGGGTCCGGGTTGAAGCCGCGAAAGCGGATGGCGAGCAACTGTGTCCAGCGCTGTAGCCGAGCCGTGTTCATGCGCTCGGTGCGCTGCTCGAAAAGTTGTTGCCCCTGCCCTGACGCATCGGACAGCACCAGCCGATTGCGGCTCAGGGTCGTCAGGTACTGTCCCAGTTCTTCCGGGCGAATCTTCTGAGGCGAGAACTGCTGCTCGAACCGCGTGCGAATCTCATCCAGGCTGTTTTGGCCGTCGAGGTGATCGAGCAGGAAATACTCTTCTTCTTCCAGGCGAAAGTAATTCAGGCCGAGCGGATCTTTGACAATCCAGTAAGGCCGCCCTTGGTAGCGGTGGCGCGTGGCCTGCAGATCGGGGCGCTTGCGCACCGCCAGCCGGCGCTGGCTGCTGGTGACCATACTGGGGGCCAAGGTTGGCATCGTCGTCGCGCGCTCGTGGAGAAAAGCTTGACGTTGGCCCTGCCGAATTATGGCCGCCGCGCGGTCGAAGCGGCGGCCGCAGAAGTGTCAATCAACAAGTCGGCCTCGATCCCCGGCCGCAACAGCCAGCCGGCGCCGTCGCGGCGATTGGTCACTTCGGCCAGCACTTGAAAGTCGCCGCCGAATTGCACGATCGGGCTCACGAACACCACCTGGCCGGTGAAGACTTCTTCGCGGCCGCGTGACAACTTCACGCGCACCGTCACGGGGCGGTTGGCGATGTCGGCGGGTGTGTAGTCTCGGGCGTTGACCGAGCCTTCGATCCGCAACCGATCCAGGCGAATCACGCGCAGCACTTTGTCACCGGGTTGGACCCATTCACCGGGACGGAAGCGAATCTCGACCACTTCGCCATTCAGCGGCGCGATCAATTGCCGACGGCGCAGATCGACCTGGGCCGCTTCCAGCTTGGCCGCGCCGGCGTCGGCTTCGAGCATGGCGACCAACTGCTCATGCTCCGCCTGTTCGATCTGAAGCGCGGCCTGATTGTAGGTCAACTCAAGCTTTTTCATCTCGATGGCCGGTCGCGTGCCGGGGACGCGGCGGTTGGCCTCGCGGTTGGCCTCCAGGTCGGCCTGGGCCACGTTGGCGGCCGCCTTGGCAAAGCGGACGTTGATATCGTTCTGGGCCTTTTCCTGGGCCGCCTTGTAATCAGCGGTGGCAATGCGCATCGCCGCCGCGGCGCGCGAATCTTCGAGTTGGGCCAGAATCGTCTTTCCTTCTTCGACCCGGTCCCCTTCGCAAACATGGACGGCCATCATCCGGCCGGCCTCTTCGGCCGGAACCTCGACATCGTCGATTAGCTTGACCACCGCCCGGGCGACATGGGCGTGCCCCGCCGAAGGTTGAGACGACTCAGCCGGAAACGCGGCCAGCAACAACGCGAGCGAGAAACTAACAGGCAACATGCAACCACTCGTTTCTTGATATCACAAGGCCGCCGCGGGCGCGACCGACTTACAACTTGAACAGTACGTGCGACTGGACAAAGGCAATTAAATCCTGGAACAGGACATAACCCAACGGACGCCAGCCACAGTCGATCCGCGCGGTCACGTCGCTGCCGGGGCGCAGATCACCGAGCGCTTGTCGGTCGATCTTCACTCGCACCAGTACCGTGTTGCCGTCGTCGCCGCGGACCTCGGCCGAGCGCTGCACCTCGGTGATCGTGCCGTAGTGATCGACGCCCGGCGAGGTGGCCAAGCGGAACGTCACTGGCAGTTGCCGCGCTTCGGCATCGACCAGGTTCCCCATCCGATGCTCGGGCACGCGGAGTTCCAACTCCCAATCACCCTTCACGTCGGCCACGCCCAGCAGGGCCTGCCCCTGGCGCACCGGGCGCTGACGCAGCAGTTGTTCGACATTCCAGGAGGTGACCGTGCCGGCGACCGGCGCCTTGACCTGCAGCGTCTCGCGCTTGCGCGTCGAGAGTTCGAGTTGCTTGTCCAGACTGATCAGCCGTTGCTTCAATTCGCTGCGCCGCCCTTCCAGTCGGTTGCGCTCTTCGACCGAGGCGCTACGGCTTTTTTCGACAAGGTAGCGTTCGCTCTCGATGGCCTGCAACTGGGCGGTTGTCGCTTCACGCTCTCCCAACAGGTCGGCAAAGGCAACATCCAGGTCGGTGTTGCGTAGCGTCACCAGCAACTCGCCGGCCGCCACTTGTTGGCCGTGGCGGATGCGAATCTCGTCGACGGTTCCATCGAGCGGCGCGAAGACATCGCGCCGGACCACGGGCTGGAGCGCGCCGGGACTTTGCACTCGTAGCGGAAACGGAATCACGACTAGCGCCGCCACGATGCCCGCGACCATGGTGGCGATGGCCGTCGCCCGCGGTAGCGACCTGAGCCAGCCGATCGCGCGGCTGTTGCCGATGGCTCGCCACAGGGGCATCAGGAACAGTTGGCCATGTTCGAGCGCGTTGCCGAGAGCCGCACCGGCGTGCTTGGCCACGGTGGCCACACGCTCGTCCTGGCCCGGCTCGATGGCCGCGTCGCCCAGTTGCTCGACCACGATCGCGCCGACTGGCGTCACCCAATTGGCGTGGCAGCTTTCCTCGCCGCGTACGATCGGCACGATGGCAACCTGCCGCGCGTGCGAAGCATCGAGATAGTCTTGCATCAAGTTCTCGATCTGCGGCGGCAATTCGACTTCCACCCCACGGTACCAGATCGACTCGCGGCCGGCGATCACCCCTTCGGCCAGCGCGCCCAGCCGGCGAATCGCCAGCGCGCGATGATCGAACACGTCCTGGCCGCTGATAGCCTCGACCTGGCAATGTCCGTGGCGATTGACCACCACAGTCACGCGGTCACAGTCGATCAGTTGCCGACCTTCGTTGGCGATTGCGTAGGCCGTTTGTTGTGGATCGAGCGAGGCGTGAACGGCATCGACAAACTGTTCGAGCCGTTGCCACATGGCCTGTCGCTGGTGCGAATCGCTCTGCTGTCGTTGCCGCAGATAAGTCGCGGCGATTTCGCTCATTTGCAGCAGAAACCGCAGGTAACCCCGCTGGGTGCGCGGCAGTGAATCAGGGCGCTGAAAAATCTCGATCACCGCGCCGGCGCCGCCGCTCAGTTGAATGGGGGCGAGGACCAGCAACAGTTCGGTCGGGTTTTCGGCCGCGCTGTTTTCGTCGCGATAGCGCGGCGGGACGAGCATCCCGCGGCTCGAAGTAATCGCCTTTTGTAGCAGCGCCTGGTGGCCGTCGCTCGCTTCGTCCGACGGCACGAGGCCGGTCTCGGCAATGTTTTGCTGGCCCACCAACTCAAACGCCGCGTCGGCATCGCGCAGCCAAACCGCCCCCGCCGGCGCGGCCAGGGCCGCGACCGCATGGTCGAGGAAGCGGGCAAAGAACTCGTCGGGCGCCAGGTTCTGGCGCGACAGTTGGGCGGTCTGTTCGACCAGCCGACGAATTTGCCGCTGCGCCTGTTCGACCTGCGTTGGGTCGAGCGCTTCGTCCGTGCTCATGGAGGGTGGGCCTATCCTTGGCCTTAAGTCGTTGCGGGGCTAATTGATGACGCGCGGCCGAGGCCGGTTTTCGCGCCGGGGAATGATACCGCGTGCGCGTGGTGCGACCTAGAACAGTTGGACGTGTGGGCTCGCGCTGCCAGCGGCGCGCGGACCTATGGCCCTGCGACTAAACGGGCATAACATTACGAGCGTTTAGCGCACGAGACGTCGGCACTGCTAGCAAGTTGCCGAAGCCGTTGTACCGCTTCGGTTACCAACTCGATGGCTGTTTCGATCTCGTCGGCGGTGTTGAATCGGCCGATGCCGAATCGCAAGCTAGCACGCGCCAGGTCATCCCCCAAGCCGAGGGATCGTAGGACATGACTCGGCTCGGGATTGATCGAGGTGCAAGCAGCGCCGGAACTGACCGCCAGACGTTTCATGGCCATCATCAGCGCTTCGCCGTCGACCCCGGCAAAGCCGACATTCAGGTTTCCCGGCAACCGCAGCGCGGGTTCCAAGGCGGGGCCATTCAATGTAATGCCGCCGAGCGCAGCTTCGAGGCCGGCGAACAAGCGATCGCGCAGTGCGCCGAGCCGCGTGGCTTCCGTTGCCTGCTCGACTCGGCACAGCTCGAGCGCCGCGGCCAGGCCGACAATGCCCGGCACGTTCAACGTCCCGCTGCGAAAGCCGGCTTCGTGACCTCCACCGGTGATCTGGGGCAACAAGCGAACCGGCGGCGCGCTGCGCCGCACGTACAACGCGCCGATTCCCTTCGGCCCGTAAATCTTGTGCGCCGTAAAGCTCATCAGATCGACGCCCAGCGCACGCACGTCAACCGCGATTTTGCCGACGGCTTGCGTGGCGTCGCAATGGAGCAGAATGCCCCGCTCGCGACACAAGGCGGCCAACTCGGCAATCGGTTGCAGCACGCCGATCTCGTTGTTCGCCAACATAACCGAGACGAGCACCGTCTTGTCGGTCAGCGCGTCGCGAAACCGATCGACTTCCAAGCGTCCCGCCAGGCGGTCGTAGGCTTGCAACACTGGCAGCAGCGTGACGTCGAAGCCGCGGCTGGTCAGCCGGCTCAGCGGATCGAGAATGGCGCGATGCTCGGTGACGACGCTCAGCAGGTGATTGCCGCGCAGCGGTTGCCGTTCGCACACGCCGCGCAGCGCCAGGTTATTGCTCTCGGTAGCGCCACTGGTAAAGACAATTTCGCGGGGCTGCGCGCCGATCGACGCGGCGATGGCTTGCCGGGCCGCGTCAACGGCGTCCTTGGCCACGTGTCCATATCGGTGCGTCGAGCCGGCGTTGCCATACTCCTCGCTGAAATAGGGGAGCATCGCCGCCAGCACCCGCGGGTCGACGCGAGTTGTAGCGTGATTGTCGAGATAGATCGTCGTGTCGTTGGGCATTGGGCCATTGTACGCTCGCCGCTCGGGCGAGAGAATTGCTCAAGAGCAAGATGCGACGCGAGAGCCAAAGAATACTTCCCAGGCGCATTTCAACCATTGACGTGGGAGCCAGGTGCGTGACGAACTCTGAAATTGCCGACGCTTTCGACGAACTGGCCAGTTTGCTCGAGTTTACGGGGGCGAATCCGTTTCGCGTCCGGGCCTATCGTAATGCCGCGCGGACATTGCGCGACTTGACTGAGCAAATCAGCAGCGTGGCCAACGACCCCGAGCGGAAGTTGACCGACATCGAGGGAATTGGCGACGATCTGGCCGCCAAGATTCAGGGACTGTTGACGACCGGCGAGTTGCCGCTGTTGACCGAGATGCGGAGCAAGGTGCCCGCCTCGGCAATGGCCTTGTTGCGCATTCCTGGCGTGGGGCCGAAGAAGGCGGCTTCGCTGGTGAAGGAACTGAACATCAGCACGCTCGACGAGTTGCGTGAAGCGTGTCAGCAACACCGCGTGCAACACCTGAAAGGTTTTGGCAAGAAAACCGAGGAACTGATCCTGCTGGGGCTTGAACTGGCCGGCGAAGCGAACAAACGCTGGTACTGGATCGAAGCGGACGGCTTCGTGCGCGAGCTGAAGCACCATCTCCAGGGGGCGCCTGGGCTCGAACGCCTGGAAGCCGCTGGCAGTTACCGCCGCGGCAAGGAGACGGTCGGCGATGTCGACCTGCTGGCGATTGCCAACGAGCCCAATGCCGTGATGGACCGGCTGGCTGGCTTTCCCAGCGTGGCCGACATCATCGGCCGCGGCGACACCAAGCTCTCGCTCCGCTTGAAGTCGGGATTGCAGGTCGATCTGCGCGTGGTGCCCGCCGAAAGTTTCGGCGCGGCGCTGCTCTATTTCACCGGTTCCAGGGATCACAACATCGAGCTTCGCGCCCGCGCCAAGGGGCTCGGCCTGAAAATCAATGAATACGGCGTGTTTCGCGGCGAGAAAAGTATTGCCGGGCAAAGCGAGGAACAGATTTACGCGGCGCTCGACTTGCCGTTGTTTCCGCCCGAGCTGCGCGAAGCGCGGCGCGAGTTCGAATGGGCCGCCGAGGGGAAGCTTCCCAAGTTGATTGTAGTTGACGATCTGCTCGGCGATTTGCACATGCACACCACGGCCACCGATGGGCAGGCCACGCTCGAAGAAATGGTCGACGCCGCCGAAGCTCGCGGACTGAAGTACATTGCCATCACCGATCACTCGAAGCGGGTCACGATGGCCCACGGGCTCGACGCCGAGCGGCTGCGCGCCGAGTGGCGCGCGATCGACAAGCTGAACAAGAGCCGTCGCAAGATTCAGGTGTTGAAGGGAGTCGAGGTCGACATTCTTGAGAAGGGAGGGCTCGACCTGGACGATGACGTGTTGTCCGAGGCCGATTGGGTGGTGGCCAGTGTCCACTACGGCCAGAATCAACCCCGCGAGCAGATCACCGCGAGAATTGTCGATGCCCTGAAAACCCCTCATGTTTCAGCCATCGCGCACCCCACGGGGCGGATCATCAGTCGGCGCAAGCCATACGAGTTGGACTTCGACGCGGTGCTGCAGGCGGCGTCGGATTACGGCAAGCTGCTGGAATTGAATTCCAACCCAGCGCGGCTTGACCTGGATGACATCCATTGTGCCATGGCCAAGGAGCATGGCATTCCGATCGTGATCTCGACCGACGCTCACGACACCGAAAGCCTGGCGCTGGTCCGCTGTGGCGTCATGCAAGCGAGGCGCGCCGGCCTTGCCAAAGCCGACGTGGCCAACACGCGTCCCTGGGAGCAAATACAAAAGTTGATCGGGCGCAATTAACCGGGACGTTGTCGCGCGAGTGCGACTGCGGTTACTTGGCCACGATTTCCAGCTTGGGCATCTTGGCCTTCAGGGCGTCGATCGACGCAGCGCTGATGCCGGTTGAATCGATCCTCAGCGTCTTCAGCGTCACCAACCGCAGCAGCACCGGCACGCACGCATCGGTGACGGGCGTGTGATCAAGCGCCAGGTAATTCAGGTCGACGAACCGATCGAGCGCTTTGACCCCCTTGTCGGTGAGCTTGGTCGAGCCCAGGTCCAGCTTGCGCAGCCCCGTCAGGCCGCGGAAGTCGAGCCCCTCGTCAGTCACCAACGTGCCGCTCAGCGACAATTCTTCCAGCTTGCCACAATTGCGCAGCGAGTTCAGGCAAGCGGCCGTCACCTTGGTGCCGGTCAGATCGAGCACTTGCAGCTTGGAGGCTCGCTTGAGGTTGGCGACCCCCTCGTTGGTAATCTTGGTGTGCTTCAAGATGACCGTTTGCAGGTACTGCAAGCCGGCCAGATGGGTCAGCCCCTCGTCGGTGATGCTGGTGCTGTCCAAGTCGATGAATTGCAGGTACGGAAACGATTGCAGGGCGGACAATTGCGGATCGGTCACCCGGGTGTTGCGGAGCATTACCTTCAGGACCGGGCGATTGGGCAAGCGGAACTCGGCCTGCACTTTCCCCCCCAGCGCAATGAAGTCGGCGGCGGCGCGCTGCTGGGTCTCGAAATCAGGATCCTGGGCCCATGCCGGCTCGGTAAGGCACACGACCAAAAGGGCAATAGGAAGCGTCAATCGAAACCAGCCGAACATAGCGAAATACCCCGCGGTACGAGTTTCTGGCGGTGTCCAAGGTCCAACAGCGCTGAGCCGGGCCATACGGGCGGCCCGCACTGAAAGCAGCAAAAACGCCATCATAAACCGCTTAATGCTACGTCGCAAAACGAGGGTTTGCTTTTGGCCAGATGCCGCGGTCGGCGTGTTCAAATCATTGCGCCCAACGCTTAAGATCAAGCCTGCCAAGGGCAAGGGGTAGTAACGGCACATTACGATCCAAGACCGGCCTGGGGGACGACAGTTGCGATGGAACGAGAACCACTCGATCAAACATCGGTCCACCTGCCCGGCGCCCAGGAACTGGTCGAGCGGTTCCACCGGCTGCGCGACCTGGGGCAAGCGGTGCCAATCGAGTCGTACATCGCTCAGTTTCCCCACGCCGCCGACGAACTGCGCCGCCGTCTGATCGACGCCACCGAAGCCCACACGTCCGATCCGATCCATTTCGACGCGACCGAGGCCCATTCGGTTCCCGCGTCTCGGGCTGTCGTAGCGCCGGTCAACGCTCGATTGGAGCGACTGGGCGATTTCCAGATCGTGCGCGAGATCGGTCGCGGCGGCATGGGCGTGGTCTACGAAGCCGAGCAGGGCTCGCTGGGACGGCGCGTGGCGTTGAAAGTTCTGCTGGCCAGCACGTTGCTCGATCCTCGGCAATTATCCCGGTTTCAACGTGAAGCTCGGGCGGCAGCCCGTCTGCACCACACGAACATCGTGCCAGTGTTCGGCGTTGGCGACGACCAGGGGATTCACTATTACGTGATGCAGTTCATCATCGGCCGCGGCATCGATGGGCTGTTGACCGAATTGCGCTGGCTGAGCCAGCAGCGGCAGACTCCCGGCGCGCTGACATCGCGCGCCGCCAAGGCCCCGGCCCAGGCGGCGCCGGCCGATTCGACCGTGACCGACTGGGCGCAGATTCTGCTGTCGGGACATCAAAAGCTCAGCGACCTGACCGGCGGTGACGACTCTTGGAAGTCATTAGCTGCCCCGGCCCCCAGCGCTTCGCCAGCGACACCGCAGCTTTACGAAGCCCATGAACTGAATGCCGCGCGACCTTATTGGAACAGCGTGGCCCGGATTGGTTACCAGGTGGCCGACGCGCTGGCCTACGCCCACAGCCAAGGAGTGCTGCACCGCGACATCAAGCCGGCCAACTTGTTGCTCGACACCGACGGCACGGTCTGGATCACCGACTTTGGACTGGCCAAGGCAACCGACACCGACAACCTGACCCAAACCGGCGATATTGTCGGCACGTTGCGGTACATGGCCCCGGAATCGTTCCGGGGACAGAACGACGCGCGAACCGACATCTATGCCCTGGGGCTGACGCTGTACGAATTGATCGCTCTGCGACCGGCGTTCGACGCCAACGATCGGCAGAGCCTGATTCGACAGGTGACCCAAGCCGAGCTGCCGCCGCTGCGCAAGATTTGCCCGACGGCGCCGCTCGATCTCGAAACGATCGTGCTCAAGGCGCTGGAACGCGAGCCGGGGCACCGCTACCAGTCGGCGGCCGACATGGCCAACGACCTGCAACACTTTTTGCACGACGAACCGATCACCGCGCGACGCGCGTCGATCCCGCAGCGCCTGGCCCGCTGGTATCGGCACAACCCGGTGGTGGCGCGGTTGACTATCCTGTTGATCGTGGTGTTTCTGGCCGGCTTTGCTGGCGTGACGTGGAAGTGGCGTGAATCGAACGTATTGCGCGACGAAGCGCTCGAACAGCGCAACGAAGCCATCGAAGCTCGCGAAGATGCCAAGCTGGCCGAAGGTGACGCCAAGCGCAACGCCGCGGTCTCGGATGCGTTCAATCACTTTCTGGTTCGCGAGATCATCGAGGCGGCGGCCCCCGAAAAGGCCCAAGGACGCAAAGTGACGGTCGAGGAAGTGCTGCGCAAGGTGACGCCGCGTATCGATGCCGCGTTGCGCGACGAGCCCGAGGTCCAGGCGGCCGTCCACACGACGGTCGGCACGACGTTGCATCGGATGGGAGATTATGCCGATGCCGAACCCCACCTGCGCCGCGCGCTGCAGATTTACGAGTCGATTCTCACGCCGGACAGTCAGGACACGTTGGCGGCGGTCAACAATTTGGCCGAGTTGTTGAAGACCCAGGGGAAACTGGCCGAAGCCGAGCCGCTGTATCGCCGCTCGTACGAAGCTCGACTTAGAAACTTGGGCGAGAAGGATCCGCTGACGCTTGGCGCGCAGATGAACCTGGCCCAATTGCTGCTGGCTCGTGGCGAATCGGCCGAGGCCGAACCGCTGTTCAAGCGTGCCTACGAGTTGTACGGACAGACTTTGGGCGAGGATGAACCCGAGACATTGTTGGCGGCGTCGAGCTTGGCGTGTGCCTGGCAGGCCGAAGGCAAGTTGGCCGAGGCCGAGCCCTTGATGACGACGGCCACCAAAAAGTTGGCCACCAAGCTCGGCAGCGACGCGCCCTATACGCTCAATGCTCAACACAATCTGGCGGTGTTGCTCAAGGAAATGGGGCGGCGCGAGGACGCCGAAAAGCTCTACAGCAAAGTCCTGGCGGCACGCACCAAAGTGCTGGGGCCCGAGCATCCCGACACGTTGGTGACGATGAATCAACTGGCGATTCTGTTGCAGGACCAGGGGCGGCTGCGCGAGGCCAAGCCGTTGATCGAACAGACCTTGGCCGCCAGCCAGCAAGTGTTTGGCTCCGACCATCAGCAAACTCTCGTTGCCCGGCACAACCTAGCTCGACTATTGCAGGCCGAGGGCAAGGCCACCGAGGCCGAGCCGCTAGTCCGCGCCAATGTCGAAGCCTGCAAGCGAACCTTGGGCCCCGAACATCCTAACACGCTCCAGGCGCTGGCCAACCTGGCGATGGTGCTGCAAGCCGAAGGAAAGTTCGACGAGGCCGAAAAACTACTGCGCGACGTACTCGACGCCCAGCGTCGCGTGCTTGGCCCGGAACATATGTTGACCCTCGTGACAATGAACAACCTGGCCGTCACGCTGCAAGCGCTCGGCAAGTTGGGCGAGGCCGAACCGTTGGTGCGCCAAAATTACGAGATTTGCCGTCGCGTGCTCGGGGCCGAACATCCGGACACGCTGTTGGCGATGAGTGGGCTGGGGCAGTTGTTCATGTCCGAGGACAAGTGGCGCGAGGCCGAGCCAATGATCCGCGAGAGTTATGATCTGCATCGCAAAGTGCTTGGCCCGAAACATCCCGAGACGTTGAATGCCGCGGACGATTTGCTTTCGGTCCTGATGGCCAAGGCGGAACTAGCCGAGGCCGAGACGTTGGTGCGGTCGCTGCTCGAGACACGTCGTCAGACCTTGGGGGCCGATCATCCCGAGACCATGCGCACGCTCGACACCTTGGTGGTGGTGCTGTCCAACGAAGGCAAGCAAGACGAGGTCGAGTCGCTGTTGCGCAAGGCGCTCGACGAACGGACGAAACAACTCGGCCCGCTGCACGCCGAAACCCTCTGGGCACAACGAAACCTGGCCGCGGCCTCGCTCCGTGAGCAGAAATGGGACGAAGGAGAAAAGCTGCTCCGCTCGTTGATCGAAGCGCGGCGCGCCGGTTCGGCCGCCGACCCGGCCGAACTGGTCGAGACGTTGACGATGTTGGGCGAGGCGCTGCTGAATCGTAATCGGGTGTCCGAGGCGGAGCCTTTGCTGCGCGAGGCGGTCGAGCAAGGGAACAAACACTTACACGAAGGGAATGTTCACACGGCCGAGGCCGAGAACACTTGGGGGGCCTGTCTGACCAAGCAAGGGAAATACGCCGAGGCCGAGCCTTTGTTGATCGAAAGCTTCGCTATCCTGAACCTGCGCTACGGGCTGGGATCGCCGACGCGGCAGGCCTTGCAACGGATCGTCACGTTGTACGAAGCCTGGAACAAACCGGCCGAGGCCACTGAATGGCGAGCCAAGCTCGCGCCGACCAAGCCCGTGGACAAAGCATCGGCGGCGAAGGCTGAGCCCGCCGCCAAGTCAGAACCCGCCAGCAGCAAGCCATGAACAAAGCTTTCATCAAGGAGCCCGATCAATCGGGACCGGTCCATTGTCCTCGTTGCGGTTCGCTGGGGACGGTGGTCAACGACCGGACGTTGGCCGCGCACTTGGGGGCCGACTTTCACGGCCGCGTCGCCAACCCGGCGAACTTCTGTCCTTATCCGGCCTGCTCGGTGGTTTACTTCGATCAGTTCGATCGGGTGATCACCATCGAAGACATCGGGCGGCCGGTCTATCCCAAGGATCCCGAAGCGCCGATGTGCGCCTGCTTTGGCCTGACGCGGCAAGACATCGACGACGAGATCGCCGCCGGCAGCGTGGCGCGGCTGCGCGAGATGATTGCCAAGGCCAAATCCGCCGAGGCCCGCTGCGAGACGGCCGCCTTCGACGGACGCTGCTGCGTGGCGGAAGTCCAGCGCTATTACATGCAGCACCGGCAATCGGCGGGCTAGCCCGGTTGCCCGCGCCACCTAATAATTTACTTCGCGTGCGGGTTGCTGTAAGCTGAAAGCGGAACTTGTCTTGCGCTCCACTAGCTGGGCCGTGGGTGTTGGTTTTCCAATGTTTCGCGGAACCCTGGTGCTGCGCGCCTTTCTCGCAGGGTGGAACATGTCACAAGCAGTCGTCGATCCCCAGGAATTGCGGCGCTTCGCCAACAATCTGAAGCAATTCAGCGCCGAGTTGCAAAACCAGATGTCGTTGCTTCGTTCGCAACTGATGACGCTGGGGCAGACTTGGCGCGACCAGGAACATGAAAAGTTCGTGGCCGAGTTCGACCAGACAACCGTCGCTATCGGTCGGTTCCAGGAAGCGGCTGGGCAGCATGTGCCGTTTCTGTTGCGCAAGGCGGAACGGATTGAAGAGTATCTGCATCAACGGTAATGGGTCGAGGTCGCGACCGATTTGGAGGCTCGCCCGGCTTGAACTGGGGCGACTCTTGGGCGGCGCAACCCGAAGGCAGGTGAGGCTTGAACCAGGCAGCCAATGTTCGTTCGATTGACGCCTTGCGCGACTTTCGCGTGGCGATTCTCAACTTTCGTGACGGGGGAAACCAGGCACTGGCCACCGTCCAGGTCGAAATCCGTCGCACGCTTGACTGGCTGTGCCACGACCAGGCCAAGTACTGGCAGCAAGAGATTCGCCGCCGCGAAGAGCGCGTGAACGAAGCCAAGATGGAGCTGAGCCGGTGCATGATGAGTAAGAATGCCGCCGGCGAGCCGCCAGCCTGCACCGAGCAGAAAGTGCTGTTGGCCAAGGCCAAGGCGGCCCTGGCCGCCGCCGAGGAAAAGCTCGAGAAGGTAAGGCACTGGGCATTGGTGCTGCAACAGGAAGTGGAAGACTTTCGTGGCCCGTCCCAGGTCTTGGGGAGCCGGCTGGATGTCGAAATTCCCCAGGCGGCTACCTGGTTGGAACAGTCGATCGCGGCTCTGGAGGCGTACATCGGCTTTGTTGCGGCCACCGACCAACCGGCGCTAGAGCCGGTCGTTCAAGCCGCTCCGGTTTACCCCGAGTTGACCCCCACGGGAGCGCCCGAGGGAGCGAAACCGGCCCAGGCTGCGGCGGCAACTTCCGGCGGTGCAACAAGTTCCGAAAAAGGGCAGTCCCAAGCGACGCAATAATCGTTTATTACCCTAGGCGGCCGCCCCACGTGGCCGCCAGCGCACCAGTTAAGAGCCATGCACAACGGCGATTTAAGCATCGTTTCGAGCACGCTCAGCCATTCCTATCGCACCCTGTTGGCGCGGTGGGACGACACGCTCGACGTCTGGAACGATCCGGTCAGCAAGCGGTTCGAGGAAAAGCACATCGAGCCGTTGGAGCCCGACGTGACCGGGTTCCTCAAGGCGGTCAATCGGCTGTCGCAAATCATGACGAAAGCCGTTGAGGAATGCAGTTAGTCGATTCCATCCAGACTGAGGTGAAGCGTCGAGACGAGTCGGCGCCGGCCCATCCGAACGAAGTCCACGAGCAAGGAAAGCCCGAGTCGGTAGTCCATGAGTGAGCCATCGCTAATCGATCGTCAGCAAGGGGCGCTTCGGGCGCTCGAGGAGTTGCTGCGCCAATGCCAGACCCAGATTGCCACCGCCGAAAAGCAATTGGCCAGCGGACGCGTAGCCGCGGTCGAGCAAGCCGACCAGAACCAGTTGCTGATCGATTCCCAGCGTGATCGCACTCGGCAGCATGCCGAGGCGACTTACACGCACACAATGCAGGAACTCGAAGGGCGGTTTCAGCTCGAGTTCGGCACCGCGCAGCAAGAATACCAGACGCTCAAGCAGCGGGCGCTGGCTCGTTACGAAGCTGAAAAGACGAACACCAAGAAGTCGCTCAGCGAGGTGGGCTGGGAAACGCAGACCACGTTCGACGCCACTCGCAACAAGCCCAAGCGCGACTTCATGGAGTTTGACAAGCAGGTCAAAGCTCGCGCCGAACGGCTGATGCAAATTGGCGAAGAAGCGCGGGCCTGGCTGGCCGAATGCCGGCTGTTTCGCGCGCCGGCGATCAACACCGAGGGGTCGCCCGACCTGACCACGGTGGCTGACCCGGTGGTGGCATTCGTCCAGCGACAAGAGCAGGCCGAAGTCCTGCTGGCCCGGTTGCTCGGCCATCCACTGTTGAAGTTCTTTGCCGGCGTGGGGCCGTTCTTCATCGTGTTGTTCGTCTGGCTGGCGCTGATCTACCCGGCGGGGCGGCTGACCGAGTGGCATATCTCGTGGATTGCGATCAGCGGCGTGGCGGGCGTGCTAATCGGCGGCGGAATCGATCTGGCGTTGTACCTGCTGGCTCGCGGCAAGGTGCGGCAAGTCTTCGATCCGCTGGGCCAGGCGTTGGTCGATGCCGAATTGCTCAGGCAACACACGATGGAAGTCGCCACGGCGCGATTTCAGAAGGAGCAGGCCGAAATTGCCACGCGCCACCAGGAAGAAATGTCCAAGGCCAACGAGAAATATCAATCCGCTCGCGACGCCGCGCGCCAGCGCCGCGACGAAGAGTTGGCGCGCCTCGAAGCCAAATACCCGCCGAAGATGGCCGAACTGCGGGCCACGTACGAAGCCGATCTGACGCAATGTAAACAGCAGCACGCGCATCAATTGGCCGAGGCGACCGCCGGGCATGAAAAGGGAATGACCGACGAGCGGCAGCGGGCCGAGCACGAAATGCAGTCGCTCGCCGCGCGGGCCCAGTCAGAAGCCCAGGCGGCGCTGACCCGCTGGCGCGATGGCGTGGCCCAGGCCGAAGGTGAAATCGCGCAACTCGTCGCCGACACGAACAAGGCGTTCCCCGAGTGGGATCAGGCCGCGATCGACTCTTGGCAGCCGCCGGAACAGTTGGTCCACGGCGTCCGCTTTGGCCAGTTGACGGTTCGCTTCGATCGGCTGGCCGCGGACCTCGAGGACCGCCGCCTGGCCCAGCAGCACCAGGCCGTTTACACCATGCCGGCCTTGCTCGATTTTCCACGCCGCTGTTCGTTGCTGTTGCGCGCAGCCGGTGTGGGACGTAGTCGCGCAGTCGACGTGTTGCAGTCGGTGATGCTGCGCATCCTGACCGCCGCGCCGCCGGGCAAAGTCCGGTTCACGATCATCGATCCCGTCGGGCTCGGCCAGAACTTCGCCGGCTTCATGCATCTGGCCGACTACGAAGAGGCCTTGGTCAGCGGACGTATCTGGACCGAGCCGCAACAGATCGAGCAGCGACTGTCCGACATGACGGTTCACATGTCGAACGTCATTCAGAAATATCTGCGCAACGAATACGAAAGCATCGAGCATTACAACGATCAGGCCGGCGAGGTAGCCGAGCCGTTCCGCGTGGTCGTGGTGGCGAACTTTCCGTTCGGCTTCACCGATGCGGCCATGCGTTATCTGATGGCCGTGGCCACGACCGGCGCGCGATGCGGCGTGTACACGTTGATCAGCGTCGATACCAAGCTGCCGCTGCCGCACGGGTTTCGTATAGCCGATCTGGAAGCGAGCGCCGCCAAGCTGGTGTGGCGCGACGAGGCATTCGTGTGGAAGGATGAGACGTTCGAGCGGTTTCCGCTGCAATTGGACGGGCTGCCCGACGCCGAGCAGTTCAACCAGATCATTCACAAAGTCGGCGAGGGGGCCCGCAACGCCAACCGCGTCGAGGTGCCGTTCGAGTTCATCGCGCCCAAGCCCGACCAGTATTGGACCTCGGATAGCGGGCGCGGCATCGACGTGGCCATTGGCCGCGCCGGCGCCACCAAGCGACAGTTCTTACGGCTGGGACGCGGCACCGCCCAGCATATGCTCATCGCTGGCAAGACCGGCTCGGGCAAGTCGACGTTGCTACACGCGCTGATAACGAACTTGGCGCTGAATTACAGCCCCGATGAAGTGCAACTGTATCTGATCGACTTCAAGAAAGGTGTCGAGTTCAAGACGTACGCGCAATTCCAGTTGCCCCACGCGAAGGTCATTGCGATTGAAAGCGAGCGCGAGTTCGGCCTGAGCGTGCTGCAACGCCTGGACGCCGAGTTGAAGCACCGCGGCGATATGTTCCGCGATATGAACGTGCAGGATTTGAACGCCTATCGCCAGGCTGGCGGCAAAGAGACGCTGCCACGCATCTTGTTTATCGTCGACGAGTTTCAGGAGTTCTTCGTCGAAGACGATAAGATTGCCCAGGACGTGTCGCTGCTGCTTGACCGGCTGGTCCGGCAAGGGCGCGCGTTCGGTATTCACGTTCACCTGGGCAGCCAGACGCTGGGCGGCACTTACAGTCTGGCCCGCAGCACGCTGGGGCAGTTTGCCATTCGCATCGCCCTGCAATGCAGCGAAGCCGACGCCAACTTGATTCTCAGCGAGGAAAACTCCGCCGCGCGGCTCCTCTCGCGTCCCGGCGAGGCGATCTACAACGACGCCAACGGCCGCAGCGAAGGGAACAACCTGTTCCAGGTGGTCTGGCTATCCGACGATCGGCACGAATATTACCTCAAAGCGATCCGCGAACTTGCCCAGTCGCGCGGTGTGACGACCGCCGGGCAAATCGTCTTTGAAGGGAACATCCCGGCTGACATCACCAAGAACCATTTGCTGGCCGCGGCGATCGAGAAGCCGGGGCCGGTCAGCCTCTCGGCCCTGGCTTGGCTGGGTGACGCCATCGCCATCAAGGATCCCACGGCGGCGATCTTCCGTCGGCAAAGCGGGGCCAACGTCCTGCTGATTGGCCAACAGTCCGAAGCGGCGCTGGCCATGATGATGATCACCAGCGTTTCGCTGTCGGCCCAGCAGCCAGGCGCGAAGTTCCTGATCCTCGACGGCCAGGCGCCCGACGCGATGCACGTCGATCAATTGCCGCGCGTGGCGGCGATGTTGCCCGGCACGATCGAAGCCGGCAGCATTCGCGACACCGCCCGGATGATCGGCGCGATGAGCGAAGAGTTGGAGCGGCGCCAGGCTAACGCTAGCTTGGAGCAGCCGCCGATCTATCTGATGATCTACGATCTGCAACGCTTCCGCGACTTGCGCAAGGCCGACGATGATTTTGGTTTCTCGCGCGGGGCCGAAAAGCCGAGCCCGAGCAAGCAATTGGTCGCGTTACTGCGCGAAGGGCCGCCGCTGGGGCTGCACGTGATCGTTTGGTGCGATACGTTGAACAACGTGCAGCGCTGCTTCGACCGACAAACCTTGCGTGAGTTCGAAACCCGCGTGCTGTTCCAGATGAGCGTCTCTGACTCCAGCACGCTGATCGACTCGCCCCAGGCCAGCAAGCTCGGGCCGCATCGCGCCCTGTTGCACAGCGAAGAGCGCGGCCTGCTCGAAAAGTTCCGTCCCTACCGACTGCCCGAAGCGTGGTGGTTGGAGCAGGTGACCAAGACGCTGCGCGAGCGGCTACCAGCGGCCGGCGGCGCGACAACGTCAGGCGACAACGGCGCGCCGTCATCGTCCGGCCCTGCGAACGGTTCCTCGCACGAACCCACGCCGGGCGATTCATCGCCCGCGATGTCGTAACGACGCAATATGTTTCTGCGAATGTATCGCAAGTGACAGACAATCTTGAGCGGCATCGCATCAACCCTTCTCCCTCCGGGAGAAGGTGGCCGAAGGCCGGATGAGGGTCCACTCTGCGCTCGGAGTCGTGTCCGACTGACGCGCGACCCTCATCCGTCGGCTAGCGCCGCCACCTTCTCCCCGGGGGAGAAGGGTTAGCACTGTGTCGCGCACGCTGCCAAGTTCGCATCACAAAGTTAGCCTCACGTCTGCTCGTGCTGAATGTACGTCCGCGGCTTGTAGAACTGGACAACCAGCAGGAAGCCGATCGCCGCTACGAGCATCGCGGCCGTGAAGAACCAGAAATACTTGGCGCCGTGCAGCGCGGCGCGGATGTCTTCCCGCTCCATCAGATGGTTCACGCGAGCCGTCATCTGATTGCCGAGCGAGACAGCCCCCATATTGAGCGCCATTACCAGCGATTTGATCTTCAACGGGGCCTGCGTGTAGGAGAACTCGAGCACCGTAATCGACACCATGACTTCCGAGGCCGTCAGGACCATGTAGGCCAATACTTGCCAGCCAATATGCGGCGTCGTTCCTTGATCGATCCACTGTTGCACCACCGCAACCAGGCCGAACGCGGGGACCATCACGAAGAAGCCAATCGCGATTCGCTTCAGCGGCGTCAGTGGATTCAGCCCTGGCAACTTTTCCAGCGCTGGGTAGATCAGGTAAGTGAACAGTGGAATATAGATCATGATCAGCAGCGGATTAACTGCCTGGAGTTGATCAGGGTCGAGCGTAACCCCGAGTATCTCACGGTTCATCTGCTCGGCCTGCTGCACCCAGGACGAGTGAGTTTGGTCAAACAGCGACCAAAAGACGGCTACGAACAGGAAGATGATCGACAACTTGGCAATCGCGACAATTCCCTCTTTGCTCCGCACTTCGCGCTTCCACTGCTTGGCGTTCGCCGGAATATGCACAAAGCGATGGCGACCCAGCCAGAAGAAAATCGTCGCTAGCAGCATCAGCACGCCAGGAATGCCGAATGCCACATGCACGTTTACGTTGGTGCGCAACCAAGGGATCAACAACTGCGACGCAGCCGCTCCCAGGTTGATCGAAAAATAGAACCAACCAAAGACCCGTTCGAGCAGGTGTTTATTGGTATCGCCAAACTGGTCCCCAACGTGGGCCGAGACGCATGGCTTGATGCCTCCCGCGCCGATGGCGATTAACCCGAGGCCCAGGAACAACCCCAAGGGGGTCCACGTCAGCCCCAGCGATTGCTTTAGCGCCAGGCCATAATCGGTCTGGTCGATCGACAGGACCAGATGCCCCAAGCAATAGAACAGGGACAAGCTGAGGATCGTGCGGTATTTCCCCAGCACGATATCGGCTAACAGGGCGCCCAGCAGCGGAAATGCATAGACGGCCGTGATGAAATCGTGCATCACCGCTCGTGCCGTGTGGTCCGACATCACATCCAACTGTCCATCCACGCCGCGCAATTGCTTCGACATGAACAGAATGAGAATGGCCGTCATACCGTAATAACTGAATCGCTCGGCTGCCTCGTTGGCCACGATGAACGGAATGCCTGTCGGCATCGTCGTACGTGGCTCGGGGGCCGTGCGATATTTGCCGTGAACGGGTGGTTGAGCGGCCGGCGGCGCGTAAGGATTGGTCGACGTTTCTGGCATTCCAACTCCTTTAAGGGCGCTAGCGATCGAGCGCGCGGTGGATCAACGCTCGCAACTGCTCGACACGTTCCAGATCGATGTCCTTGGGCCGCTGGTCCAACAACCAGTCGACGTCAACCAGCGCGCCGCGCATGTTGCCGGCCTGCATTCGCAGCAACGCCCGGCCGATCCGTTCCTGGCTCGAATTGGGCATGAGCGTAACCAGGGCTTCGGCATACCGCAACATCGCCTCGCTATCTTCCTGGCGCTGGGCCACGCCGCGCAGATTGTGCAGCATTCGCACGATGATCGCCCGTTTGCCCGCCGGGACAAGGTGTTCCGCCAGCGCCGGCGTACCAATGGCGTCATGCACGATCGTGTCAGCCTCGGCCTTGGTCAGCCGTGCGCCACGACCGAACGGGTCAAGCAGTTGCGATTCGCCTTCATGTGGTTCATGGCGGACGATGAAATGTCCCGGCAAAGCCACGCCGACCACGCGCATGTCGAGCCGGCCGGCAAGTTCGATGTACAGGATCGACAACGTGATCGGCAGCCCTTCGCGATCGTCGAGCACCTGGTTCAGATAGCTGTTCGCCCGGTTGTAATAATCGTGCCGCGCGCCGTGAAAACCTTGCTCGTCGAATAGGTAGTCGTTCAGCGCTTTGAGCCGGTCGGCTTCGCTCGCCTGAACTGGCCAGCGGGCGCGAATCTCGCGTGCCATCCGTGCCGCTATGTCTAAGTAAGCGTCAACGTCGAGTTCTTCGTTGTCCAAGCGGGCCAGCAGCAATGCCGCCCGCAACAGATCGGCTTTGTCTTCGCCGCGGTCAAGCTCCGCGGCCAGTTGCTGTGTCGCCTCGCGGGCCAGCAATTCGTCGGCCAGCTCGCGCATCTGCTTGGCCCGCTCACGCAGCTCGGTCGCTTGCTGGCGCAGGGCCTGGGCTGCCGCGCCGGGTTGTTCTTGCAGCGGCTTTGCCTCGGGTGCGTCGGCGGAGATTTCATCGGGCAAGCGCTCGACCATTTTCGTCAGCTTGGCGACCGTCTCGGTCGACGGGCCCAGCGGCCGCAGCTCGCGTCCCATGCGGAACTGTTTGAACTCGGCCACGGTGTTGCGGAACTTGGCCAGCCCCACTCGGCCGCCGCGCAATTCGGCGTCGATCATTTCGGCCACCAGGTGGTCGTTCACATAGCAGCGGAGCCACTCCTTTTCGACGCGCACGCGGAGCGTGTTCCAATCTTCCGGCCGATAATGCTCGCTCGCCTTTTCGACCAGCACATGCCATTGCGTGACGTCGGGGCCGTCGAAGCGACTAAGCCGCAGCCGCCCGGCACTGGGGTAAAACCCGTAGTGTCGATCGTCGTCGGTCACGGCAAATGCCAGTCCCGCGGCGCCGGCTTCGTCATCGAGCTTGACCGTCACTTCGATCTCGTACGGCTCATCGGGAGGCGATTTCTGAAAGACGCACAACGACCGCCCGCCGAAACCGGCTCCCGTGCCGCGGACCTGAATGCGACCGGCGTGCTGCCGCCATATGCCCCCCAGGCGCGGCTGCCACTGGGCGGGGTCCAACGCTCCTATCGTCAGCCAGCGCTGGAAGGGGACCGGGTTCGGCTTGTCAACCAACGCTTGCAGGTCATTGCTCTTGAGCGCGAAACCCAAGTTCGATGTCGTGGCCGACTTGAGCGCCATGATCCCCACCACGCGGCCTTGCCGATCGACCAGAGGGCTGCCGCTGTTGCCTCGCTCGATCGGAATGGCGACTTGCCAGAGGGGCGAGCCATCGATCTGCCGGCTGCTGGCGATGGCGCCAACCGCGACGCTGTGTTCGAGCCCCAGCGGGTTGCCCACGGCCAGGACCGGCGTGCCCGGCTCGACTTGCTCGGAATCGGCCAGCTTGAGCGCCGGCAGATTCTTGGCGTTGACGCGCAGCACGGCCAGGTCAAGTTGTCGATCGGTTGCCTCGACGGCCGTCGGAGTGAACGTGCGCCCATCGCTGGTGCGCACCTGAATCGCGCGGCCATCGCCGATGACGTGCCGATTGGTGGCAATCAAACCGTCGGCCGAGATGATAAAGCCGGTCCCCATCCCTTCGTTCGCGCCGCCACGCCCTTCGGTGGTGATGACGACGACCGAAGGTCGCACCTGCTTGGCCAGTTCGACCGACCATTCGTGAGCATGCACCGTGGCGGCGGCCTTGTCCGTCTTGGCCGCTGTCGACTCCTCGGCGTCTTGGGCCCAAACGCACATGCTCCCGCCGGCGAAACTCCAGCAGACGGCAACAAGCAACCAGTGTAAAAGCCGAGGCATGGCGGGATTTCCCGAGGGTTTCCGAGGCGGGAGAGGGGACGGCGGGCGACGCCTATCTTACGCCGAGCGACCGTCCAGATGAACCATCCCGTGCGCCAGGCCGAGGGGAATCCTGCACCGACTTGCCGGGCCGATTGTGCCGAAAAGGACATGTCGGCGGGGACGATCGCTGGGTCGCGGGGGATGAAGGGACGAATAATCGGCCTCAGGCTCGACTTTGGCCTGCATTCGATGCTCAAATAGGAAGGAGCAACGGGACACAATCATCATGCGTCCGCCGGTCCTTGGATTCACGTTGGGAGAATCGATCATGTGCCAATCGAATCGCTTCTGGGGAAGTTTGGTCGTGCTGGCCGTGTTGGGGCTGGGCGTGATTCGCACCGTCGACACCGCCGAGCCGGCCGCGCCCGCCTCGGGCGACAACAAGCAGCTCGCCGAAATCAACCTGAAGTATGCCGAAGCGACGCTGGCGTTGGCCCAAGCCGAACTGAACAAGGCGCTCGGTGCCAACAAGCGATTTGCCAACACCTATCCGTCGGCGTCGCTCGAGTACTTGCACCGTTCAGTCGACATCGCCCAACAGCGGCTTGATGCGTACAAGAGCAGCAGCCCCACGCGGCGTTACGAAGCGTTTGTCGCCATCCAGGAAGGTGGCCTGAAGATCGCCGACGCCGACTACCAGAAGGCGTTGACGGCGAATCAGCGCACGGGAGCCAGCGTCTCGGCCGACGAGTTGGAACGATTGCGCTGCACGGCGGAAGTGGCGCGGCTGCGCTACGAGCGCGCCAAGCTGGCCGAGAGTGAGCCGACCGAAGTCGTGATGGGTTGGCAGTTGCAAGAACTGGCCGACGAGGTGCTGCGTCTGCGCGGCCGCGTCGAAATGCTCAGCCGACGCGATTAGGCCTCTGTCCGCTAGCGTGTGATTGCTGGCGCGCTACGTGCCGTGAGGGGCCACATCCCAAGCGGCCTTGTCTGCAAACCCTGGTCGATTTAACTTGCTGTCATTCTTCAGCAAGTTTTTGCGTCATCGGGTCGGCCACGGATGGCAACCATCGGCAAAAGTCCACGCCTCGCACTTCCGCCCGGGAAGGTCAGCGCGCTAATTGCCGCGATCGCCCTGTTAGTGGGTATTGAAGCCCTTTATCAGACGCGCCGCGGCGAGCTTGACGTCTATCTGGTCGGCGCCGAGCGGATGGTCGAGGGAGCACAAGTTTACGTGCGCGGCGGCGATCCGGTCTATCGGACAAACGCCTTCACCTATCCGCCGTTTTTTGCGTTGGTCTTCGTGCCGCTGCTCGGCTTCAGCGAGCCGGTCGGAGCGGCATTGTGGGCGTTAGCGTCGTGGGTGGCGCTGGTAGCGATCGCCTGGATGATCGATCGAACCGTCGCGTCGTTCGTCACCGATGAACAAGCGCGCGACCGGCGGCTGACCGCGGTGTTTTGGATCGCGCTGGTCGCGCTGATTGGCCGGCATTTGTTGTCGATCTTGGAAGCCTTGTCGCACGATGTGCTGACGTTACTATTAGTGACCGCGTGCGTGTATGGGCTGAGCTTGGGACGGCAGCGCGCGGCCGGTGTTTGTGCCGGCATTGCCGCGGCTTGCAAGGCGACGCCCCTGTTGTTCGCGCCGGTGTTTATGTGGCAGCGGCGCTGGTCGGCGACGGCATGCGTGGTGTTGGCGGCCGCGCTGTGTACCTGGCTGCCTGATTTGACTCATCCGAACAAGGCCCAGATTCCCTGGGCGCTCGACTGGTATCAGACGTTCCTGAGTAATGTCCGGCCTGGCGCCACGGTCGAAGCCCCCGGCGGTTGGCAGGCCTGGAGCGAAGCGAACCAGAGTCTGTCGGGTTCGCTGTACCGCTTGCTGAATCCACCAACCACGCGCCCCGACGAAGCAGAGCGCGACATCAGCGTTTGGAACCCAGGCCCGCACGGCACCAAGGCCGTGACGCTGGCCGCGCAAGTCGGCGTGTTGGTGTTGATGCTGTGGGCCGCCTGGCCGCGCCGCGCGCCCGAGCGCGAAGGGCGGCAAGATTGGCCGTTGGTCGAGTTCGGACAAGGAGCGATCGTGGCGACCGCCATGCCGCTGTTGTCGCCGATGAGCAGCAAGTCGCATTTCGGCATCTTGATCCTGCCGGTTGCCTATTGCCTGACGTATTATCTCTACCGCCGGCGCGATCGCGCGGTGCTGGTGCTGTTGGCGTCGACGTTCGTGATCGGCACGTTGACGATGAAAAGCCTGGTCGGGCACAGTTGGGGGCGCTATCTGCTCGGCTGTGGAACAGTCACCTGGTGTGCGCTGGCGTCGCTGATCGCGGCCGCGCGGACGCTGCAATTGCAGTTGCGCGAATTGCGCTCGGCGGGTGACATACAAACTACGTTGCGAAGCGCCGCAGGCGTGATTGGCAGCGCGGCTCACTCCGCTGGCCCGCGAGCGCCGCACGCGATCGGGAAACCTGCGACGACCAGTTCGGCCGCTCGGGGGCGAAATCGTGATTAAGACCGTGACGACGCGGTGCTATCGCGAGGAAACGGCCCGCAAAATGAATCCGGCCGGCAAGAATCCGGCCTTGACCCATTCGGCCGGCTACCATATTCTCCCGACCTCATTCACGCGGGTTCGAGCGACGGCTCGAACGGAAGTGAATGACGCAGCCCAGGAATGAAGCGGCCGAGTCGAGGCCGCGAAACGGTGAGACGAACTGCTCGTGATCGCCACTCGATCGGTGAGATCAGGCCGATCCAACAGCGACGCGAGCGATTGAAAATACGACCAGCCATGTGGAAGGGTCTGCACTGGCGCCATCGACCTGATGGAGCTGCGGACCGCGAAGCCCACGTGCTCGGACAAGGATGTCTGACGCACGCTTCGTCCAATCGCTCCCGGAAACGAACGCCGTCCTTAGCCCCCCTGGGACTCGTTCGCTCCGGGGGCCTTTTTTTTGCGCTCGGGGCGACATTCCTCTCGCCTCCTTGTCATAAAAACACACGAGGCTGTGCCCCAGGGGAGAAGCACAGCCTCGCGGCGACGAGAAAGGGATCGTCAGGTGGTCGGTTGTCGTCAACGTCGGATGACGGTGACTATCTTGCGCCAGTCAATTGGCCGGCGCGTAATTCAATCTCCTACAGCGACTTGTTCTTCGAGCCGTCGTTGCGGTACACGCCCAAGAGCAGCTTGCCGTCGCCGTGGAAGTCGGCCACCACCGGCACATCGGTCGGCGTGCCGAATTGGTACTTGCCGTCGGCATCGGTTAGGCGGCGGTCACCGTTCACATCCAACAACCACGTGCCGCGGCGATAGACGCCGACGTTGGTCTTGCCATCACCGTCGAAGTCGGCCACGACCGGGCGATCTTGTTCGGCGCCCAAATCGAACGAGGCGTCCCCTTCGCTGAAGCGGCCATCGCCGTCGGCGTCGAGCACCCAGCGGCCGCGACGGAAGATGCCGACCGTGTCGATGCCGTCGCCGTTCCAGTCACCCACCACCGGCACATCGCCGGCGGCGCCGAAGAAGAACGTATGTCGCACGGTCAGGGGCTTAGCCGTAGCATTCGAGCCCAAGCGGATCAGGCCGTGCGAGGTACGTTCGGTCGCAGCATTCCAGTTCTTCGCGCCGCGATGGTCACGATTGTCGGCATCGGGCAAACCGGCATGATCGGCGGCACGCGCATCGTCGTCGCCCCAGGTCGGCCCGAACACGCCGATGTCGTCCTTGCCGTCGCCATCCCAATCGCCGATGACCGGCTGATCGCCTTGTCCGCCGAACTTGACCCACAGGTCGGCCTCGTCCCAACGGCCGTTGCCGTTCAGGTCGATAAACCATTGACCATTGATGAACACGCCGACTTGGGCTTGGCCCGTGCCGCTAAAATCGCCACAAACCGGCACGCCGCCCAGGTGGCCGAACCGCGCTTCGAGCAAGCCGGGCTTGCGATCAGCGACGCGCGACAACCAGAAGGCTTCGCCCATCTCGAGCTTGGGCCACGCGACCTGCAGCGCGGTCGATTCATTCGCCGAGAGTGACACCGATTGCATCCGCGGCTGGCCGGCATTCAACACGGCCAGATGCCAGGCAAAGCGCGAGGGACTGCTCCCTTGATAGAACCGCGATTGCACGGCAGAGCGCAGCGGCTGGGGGACGTCGGCGGGGACCAGGGGCTCGTTCACCGGCGCTGTCAAAGCAGCGCCGGCATCGGCGACCAGGACCGCATCGGCCGACGAGTCGGACTGATCGGCTGGCAACAAGTTGCCCACCGCAGTGACTTCAGCAGCCGAGCACGGCACCAACGACAACGCCGATAAGACGGGCGCCCAAGCGGCCTTCAACGACGAACGCCACAACCGCTGCGCGCGCAACGATACACTACTCATGCGATGGTTATTCCTAAGATGCGAATCAGAGAAGATTTTACCATTCGCTCGAGTCAGGTCGCAACGATCAGAGAAAAGAGTTGATCGTGCGGCTGACCGGGAAACCCGAAGGCTTCATTCGCGTCTCACCGAAGAACTTCCGTGAGACGCATCTGAACCATAGGTTGAAGAGTTGGGGCTGTCCAATCGCGTGAGCGAATATTTTCGCATCAGGCGTTTCGGGCAGTCTGGCGAATCCTTGCCGGAGAATGTTGAGCGAGTGCTCCTCTGCCATTCGTTACGCAGCCGTGTTGCCAAAGTTCAACACGCGTGGAGAAAACGCGGCAAATGGCTGGGAAAGGCGACGATTGCGAGAATCGCGATCGTCAGCTAACCAAGCCGGCGACTCGGTCGCCGATGTCCGGGCGGCAGAGCCGCCGGCTTGGCAGGGATAAGGCGAGCGTGGAGCTAAGGCCGTTGCAACAGCGGCGCCAGAAACTTACCCGTGTTGTTCGATGGCTCCGCGGCGAGCGCCTCGGGCATGCCGGCAAATAAAATCTGTCCGCCGCCGGCGCCCCCTTCGGGCCCCATGTCGATGATCCAGTCGGCCGACTTGATCACGTCCAGATTGTGTTCAATGACGATCATCGTGTTGCCGGCCGTGACTAGCCGCTGCATCACTTCGAGCAACCGCCGAACATCGTCAAAGTGCAGGCCGGTCGTCGGCTCATCGAGCAGATACAACGTGTTGCCGGTGGCCGAACGGCCCAACTCGGCGCAGAGCTTGATCCGCTGCGCTTCGCCGCCGGAAAGCGTGATGCACGATTGCCCCAGCGACAGGTAGCCCAAGCCGACGTCGGCCAGACAAGCGAGCATTCGCGCGATGACCGGAAAGTTCTCGAAGAATACGATCCCTTCGTCAATGTCCAGGTCGAGCACATCGGCGATCGATTTGTCCTTGTACTTGATTTCGAGCGTCTGGCGGTTGAATCGCTTGCCGCGACACGCCGGGCATTCGACGTACAAGTCGGGCAGGAAGTTCATCTCAAGCCGCTGTTGCCCCTGGCCTTGGCACTCGGAACAGCGTCCCTCGGCGACGTTGAAGCTGAAGCGGCTGGCGGTAAAGCCGCGCAGTCGGGCCTCGCGCGTCTGGGCAAACACTTTGCGAATCTCGTCGAACACGCCGATGTAGGTGGCCGGCGTGCTGCGGGGCGTACGCCCGATCGGCGTCTGATCAATCTGCACGAAGCGATCGATCAGGTTCACGCCGCGTAGCCCGGTGTGTGCCCCCGGTCGCGGACCCGTGCCGTTCAACTTACGCGCCAACGCCCGGGCCAGCGTCTCCTCGAACAAGGAACTTTTCCCCGAGCCGCTGACACCCGTGACGCACGTCAGCACGCCGAGCGGCACCGAAACGTCGACGGACTTCAGGTTGTGGCACGTCGCCCCTTCGAGCGTCAGCACGCGCTTGGGGTTCACGGGTCGGCGCTCGGCTGGCAGGTCAATCTGTGTCGTGCCGGCTAGGTAGCGACCGGTGATCGAGGCGTCGTTGGCCGAGACCGCGTCGGGCGGGCCCTCGGCCACGACCGTGCCGCCGTGCTTGCCGGCGCCGGGGCCCATGTCGACCAGCCAGTCGCAGGCACGCATCACCGCTTCGTCGTGTTCGACGACCAGCACGGTGTTCCCTTGTTGTTGCAGATCGCGCAGCGCCGCGATCAGGCGCTGGTTGTCGCGCGGGTGCAGTCCGATCGACGGTTCATCCAGGATATAACAGATGCCCACCAGGGCCGAACCGAGCCCCGTGGCCAGCCGCACCCGTTGCAGTTCGCCGCCGCTGAGGGTGTCGGCCGCGCGATCGAGTGTGAGGTAGTCGAGTCCCACATGATGCAGAAAGCGCAACCGCGAATTGATTTCGCGCAAGGGTGCGGCCGCGATCAATTGCTTGTCGCCGGTAAGTTGCAGCGCGCTGAAGAACTGGCTCGACTGGTCAACCGGCAGCGACGTGACTTGTTGGATGGTCCGGTCGCCGACGCGCACGCTGCGGGCTTCGGGGCGCAGTCGGGCGCCGTGGCACTCGGCGCACGGAATGTCGTCGCGGAATGGTTCGAGCGCGTCCCGGTCGGCGTCGGTTTTGGCCGTGGCGTATTCCGCTTCCAAAAGTGAGAGCACGCCGGGTACCGTGTCGGTGCCGTTCCACAGGATGCCGCGCGCCTTGGGCTTCAGACTCTCCAGCGGCACGTCGAGCGTGAAGTTCCCCGCCTCGGCCAGAGCAGTCAGGGGCTTGAGGCGGCTGGCGCGACAGGTAAACGAACGGCCGTTGCCGTTCTTGGCCTTGGCCACGCGCCAGGGAACAATCGCCCCGTCGGCGAGAGTCAGTGACGCGTCGGGCGCAAGCAGTTCGTCATCGAACGCGCGGCGATGCCCCAGCCCGCTGCACGCCGGGCACGCGCCGTAGGGACTGTTGAAACTGAACGTCCGTGGCTCCAACTCTTCGTAGCTGATGCCGCACTCGGGGCAGGCGTACTCGGTGCTGAAGACAATGTCGCTCCAGGCCTCGGGCGCGCTGCCGGCTGGCTGATGCATGGCGATGGCCAGTCCTTCGCCGTGGTGCAGCGTCGAATGGAGCGACTCGGCCAGGCGCGGGCGGATGCCTTCGCGCACGATCAGCCGGTCGACCACCGCTTCGATCGTGTGTTTCTTCTGCCGCACCAGCGCCGGCACCGCGTCCAATTCGTAGACCTGACCATTGACCCGGGCGCGGACGAAGCCCAGCTTGCGAATCGACTCGAAGACCTCGGCGTGTTCCCCTTTGCGGCCGCGGACCAGCGGAGCCAACAGCATCAGCCGCGTCCCCTCGGGTAGCCGCAACAGGGCTTCGAGGATCTGCTCGGGGTGCTGTTGGCTGATCGGCCGGTTGCACTGGTAGCAATAGGCGTCGCCGACGCGGGCGAAGAGCAAACGCAGATAGTCGTAAATCTCGGTGACCGTGGCGACGGTGCTGCGCGGGTTGGCGGTGCCGGCGCGCTGGTCGATCGAGATCGTGGGCTGCAGGCCGTCGATCGACTCGGCATCGGGGCGTTCGAGCTGGGCCAGAAACTGCCGAGCGTAGGTTCCCAGGCTTTCGATGTATTGGCGTTGCCCCTCGGCGAACAGCGTGTCGTAGGCGAGCGAGCTTTTGCCCGAGCCGCTGGGGCCGGTGATCACGACCATCTGGTCGCGGGGGATGTCGATGTCGATGTTCCGCAGGTTGTGCACCCGACAGCCGCGCACGCGAATGGCCGGCGCGGCCGCGGAGTCAGCGTTGGATTGCACAGCGGGGGCCGTCGACATGCGATCGTAAGACTGGGGTGAAGTGGCTCAGACTCTCTTCGTCACAGGCGCTCTTCGTCACTGTGGGCGCCACTGGTGGCTTGCCCACCAGTGCGACGTTGCGTTGGCCCGTGGGCGTAGCTGGCACACGCGAACCGCGGCTATGCCCTGTCGGCAAAAGTGCACGCAGGGCAATCTTTCAGCGTAACCAGCCGTGTCGATGGGGGCAACGGTGGCGTGCTGGCGAACCTTGCGAGCGTGGCCGAATCTGATAAGTTGATAGGTCTGACCGCGGCGGAAAGTGCGTCAAAAGTGCGTCAGTAGATGACGCGTTTCACGCTGGGGTCGGGTCATGCCGCCACCGCGGCGCGAACGCCCATGTGCCCGTAGCTCAATTGGATAGAGCGTTGCCCTCCGAAGGCAAAGGTTACAGGTTCAACTCCTGTCGGGCATACTTCTTTCGCTCAGAGCGCGACCAGCGCAGCTCGGCGCGACGAGCCCATTGTTGGTGGGCGGCTCACGCGGAAACCGACTGGCGGCATGTGTTCCCACCGCGACCAGTCGTCCGTCAGGGCTAGAGCGGTTTCCAGAACCCTCTAGCGCGATGATCGCAAATTGGGTAAGACGGAGGCAAGTCACGGGAGGACTTGTCTTGGAAGCTTACTCAATTGATTTGCGGCGGCTGGTGTTGGAAGACTGCGACGGTGGGATGACGACCTGGTGCGTGGCGACCAAATATCGCGTCAGCGAGTCGTGGGTTCGTCGTTTGAAGCAGCGGCGGCGTAAGACGGGGGAGACGACGGCCCGGTCGTCGCGTCCCAAGTCGACGAAGAAAGTGCTGGCCGAGCATCGCGAGACGTTGCTGCGGCCGGTGCGTGAGCGGGCCGACGTCACGTTGGCCGAACTGCAGCTAGGCGCGCGGCTGCTCTACCTGCCGCCGTATAGTCCCGACTTCAATCCCATCGAGCAGATCTTCAGCAAGCTCAAACAACTTGTCCGCGGCGCGAAAGAATGGACTGTCGAAGGGATTTGGACGCTGCTCGGAAAACTCCTCGACCACTTTCCACCCCGTGAGTGCCAAAACTACTTCCGAAATTCGGGCTACGCTACAGGAATTTGAAAACCGCTCTAGCGTGCGCGTGACCATCGAGTTTCTTGTTGCCGCGCCGATGGCCGAGTCATCGGTGCCTCCCCAAGGCGCTCGAACATGGTGAGTCCCCTCTCATCTCTCATCTGCGAATCCTGCGCAGGCGCATCAGATAGTCGCCCGAGTCAATTTGAAGGGTCTGAGAAGCCGCCTGGTAAGTCACCTTGCCGGTCATGTAGTCGGAGCCGTCCTCGGACTTCATGCTCAGTTGGTCTCCTTGGATTGTGTACCGGCCTCCTTGCAAGAAGCCGCCATAATGCAGGACCGACCACTTGCCACCGGCCAGAAACTCAACATCGGCTGGGTTTTGGGCGTCGGTGATTCGTTCTCCTTTCGAGGTCAGCGACAGCAGCCCCCAATACGTCCCCGCCAGGTTCGGCACCGCCCCTCCGCCGCCACCCTGAGGCGGAACGGTCGGGTTTACGTTCCGCGGCGGGGTGTAGTTCGCATTGCCCCCAGGTGCGTTCAGACCGGGGGTCACATTCGCCGGAGGCGGCACGTAGGCCGGCGGCGAATAGGGAGCAGGCGCGGGAGCGGGAGCCGGAGGTGGAACATAAGCTGGCGGCGGCACGTACGCCGGAGGAGCATACGGCGCTGGAGTCGGGCCAACGACCTGGCCCGCATCGGGGGCCGCGCCCGCCACTGATACCGAACTGAAGAACTGATTCAGCGTAGCCTGGGGAGCGTTCGACTGGGCCGTCCGAATCGTCATCATCTGGCACAGCCGATTGCCGACGATGTAAGCCCGGACTTGCATCTCGGTGTCATCGTCTTTGACAGCCGTGAAGGCGATGCCAGGATGCCCTTGTAGTGTGATCTGCCGGTTGTTCGTCAGCCGACCTTTCAAGCCGGCGGTCTCGCCATCGCGCAAACCAGCCAGCCGCTCGGCAGCGTCCACTTCGACATTCTGATCGGCTTGCTGGAAGGTGACCAATAGCGCGGTGTTCCCGCCATCGAGTTCACATGAATACTGTCCCTTGTCGTCAATCTCGGGCTGTCCAGGCATGGCAAACGTGAAGCCATTGGCCGAGATGCGCGTCCAGCCATTGGCGTTGGAGTTTACGACGCGCGGCACGTCAGGGTTGTTCGGCGCGCTGGGGACCGCCGGCGAACCGCCGCCGCCAAAGCCATCGCCGCGACGACCGGCCAGGAATTCTTCCTTGGTCACGCGGCCATCGCCGTTGGCGTCATAGCGCCCATAACGTCCGTCGAACTCGGTCCCCGACAGCCAGCTATCGTTGTTCCAATCGAGCAAGCGCCAGGCTTTTTCCAGATCGCGCGTCGTAGCGGCTTCTTGCCGGTCGGCCGCCCGGCCGGCCAGGAACTCGTCGCGCGAGACATAGCCGTCGCCGTTGGTGTCATAGCGCGACCAATCGTCGCGCCCCAGTTCGGCTAGCGTCAGATAGCCGTTGTGATTGCGGTCGAGGAACCGGTCGAATAGGTCGGCGCTGTTTTCGACTGGGCCATCGGCGGCGCGCGCCGGCAGTGCCAATAGCGAGAAGGCCACCAAGGCAAAAATCGAACCGCGAGTACTGTGAAAACGAGCCATGACGCTGCTCCCCGTGGTGAAAAGACGCATCCAAATGCGTGGGAGGAAAGGCCCCGCCTGCGCGCTATGATACTGCTCGAAATCGGCGGAGCAAGCGCGGGGCGCGTAAGTCCGCAAAAAGTCCGGCGTCGCCACGAAAAATCGCGTCAACCGGTCGTGCGCATACCGGCGGCAATGCCTTGCACCGTCAGCCGCAGTAGATCGCGCAGCCGTTCGTGCTCGTCGGCGCGCTGTTGCTCCCCCTCGACCTTGCGACGGCGGCGAATCAGGTCGATTTGAATCAGGTTCAATGGATCGATGTACGGATTGCGGACTTCGATCGAACCTCGGAACCAAGGGACGGTGGCCAGCAGTTCTTCACCGCCGACGATATCGAGGATGCCTTGTCGCGTCCGGTCGCGCTCGCTGGCAATCATCATCCACAATCGCTCGCGCGTCTCGGGCGATTCGCACAACTCGGAGTAATGTTGCCCGATGTACATGTCGACCTTGGCCAGCGCCAGGGCCGCGTTGTCGATCGTGGCTTGCATGAACGGCCACTGCCGGTACATCTCGCAGATGGCCAGCCAGGCCGCGCGGTCGCGATACTTCACCTCGGTCAGCGCCGTCCCCAGCCCGTACCAGGCCGGGATCATGCACCGATTTTGCGTCCACGAGAAGACCCAGGGAATGGCTCGTAGGTCGTCTAGCGTCCGCTCGCCGCGGCGTCGCGCCGGGCGCGAACCGATGGGCAGGTTCTCGATCTCGTCGATGGGCGTGGTCTCGGCAAAGAAGTTGATGAAGCCGGGCTGATCGACCAACTCGCGATAAACCTGCAACGAGCGCTGCGACAGCGATTCCATCAACTCGAACCAACTTGGCTTGACCTCGGCCGCGGCGACATTGCTCGCCGTCAGCGTGGCCCAGGTGACTTGCTCGATGTGCCGGTAGGCAACCTGCACGTCGTCGTACCGTTCGGCCAGCACTTCGCCTTGCTCGGTCAGACGCAGGGTGCCATCGAGCGCCTCGGGCGGCAGCGACAAGATGCCGCGCGCCGCCGGCCCGCCGCCGCGCCCCAGTGAACCGCCGCGACCGTGGAAGAAAGTCAGGCTGATGCTGCGCTCGGCCGCCACGGCCTGCAACTGGCTTTGGGCCCGATACAGCCCCCAACAAGCGGCCAGATAGCCGCCGTCCTTGGTGCTGTCCGAGTAGCCGACCATGACGATCTGACGATTCCCTTGCCGTTTCAAGTGCTCGGCATAGCAGGGCTCGTCGAGAATGTCGCATAGCGTGTGCGCGCCGCGGGCCAGGTCGCCGATCTTCTCGAACAAAGGTGCAATGCGCAGCTCGACACCTGCGGGTAGCTCGGCGCCGGTCTCGCGTTTGGCCATCGCTTGTGCCCAGCGCCACAGCCACAGGACGCACAGTACGTCGCACGCGTTGCGGGTCAAACTGGTGATGTGCGCGCCGATGCAATCGGGGCCGAGCGTGGCGAGGGCCTGTTGTAAGATACGGAACAATCGCATTGTGTCGGCCGACAACGGCGACAGTTTGCTGACGTCAATCGGCCGGTCGAAGCCCATCGTCTTGACCAGGAGTGCCTTTTGCTCGCTTTCGGGCAAGGCCGCGAAGTTCGATGCCAGATTGGTGGTGGCGAAGACCTCGGTGACAATTTCCTGATACCGGCGGGCGTCTTGGCGAATGTCGAGCCGCGTCAAATGCAGGCCAAACACCCGCGTCAGATCGAGCCAGGCCTGCAAGTCGCTTTCGAGCAGCAGCTCGCCGTGGTGCGTGGCCAGACTGGCTCGCAACAACTCCAGGTCCGCAGCCAGCGCGCAGCCATCGCGGTAAGAGCCCGCAACCAGCGGGCTGCCGAGCGTTGGCAGACGCGATTGATTGAGCCGCCACTGAATCACGCCGATCCAACGGCGATAAATCTCGCGAGGCGAAATCCCCTCGATTGACTTGGCTACCTCGGGCCAGCGTTCGAGCGCGGCAGTGATCGCCTGTTCCAACTCGGGCGTGACTGCCGTTTCACGAATCGACAGCGACAGTAAGTCGAAGGCCTTCTTGCTGAACGTCAGGTGATGCGTGATGGCCGCCTCGCGCAGCCACAGCAAGGTGTTCTCCGACACGTCCGATGTTACGTTCGGGTTGCCGTCTCGGTCGCCCCCCATCCAGGAGCCAAACCGCACGAACAAGGGCGTTTGAATTGTCTCGCCTGGGTAATAGGTGTGCAGCGCGCGACGCAACGCGGCAAATGCTTGCGGCACGACTTCCCACAGCCGCGGCATGATCGACAAGCCGCGCTGCACTTCTTCCATCACCGTGGGGCGCTGGGCGCGCAAGAACGCCGTCTGCCAAAGGACCATCAAGTCGGCGCGCAGGGAAGTCTGCAGCCGCTCGCGTTCGCGTTGCAACAGATCGGTGCTGTCCAGATCCTGCAGCGTTTGACGCATCCGCCGCAGCTTGGCCCGAATCGAACGTCGCTTGGCTTCGCTGGGGTGGGCCGTGAAGACCAACTCGATTTGCACCTTGTCGAGGGCGGCTTGCACTTGCGCGGCCGTGAGGCCCAGCTTTTTGAACTGGGCAATGGCCGCCGGGATCGATTCGCTGATCGGCTCGGGATATTGCTCGGCCTCGCGATTGCGCAGCACGCGCACGCGGTGCCGGTCTTCGGCCAGGTTGGCCATGTCGAAGAAAACGGTGAATGCGCGGGTGACGATCCGGGCCTGGCGCTCGTCGAGTTCGGAGATCAGCACCGAGAGCTTCCGCTCGGCGTCAACATCGCCGGCGCGGCGATCGCGGGCCAGGCGGCGAATCTCTTCGACTCGGGCCAGCGAATCGGGGCCCGCCAGCTCGGAAATCACGCAGCCGAGCATATCGCCCAGCATTCGCACATCGCGCCGTAATAGGTCGTTACTAACACCTGTTGTCATTTACCTCGGCCGCCTTCGCTACTTCATAAAAGTGTTAAGCCAAGTAGTTCGGTACGCAGGGGGCAAAACCTGGGCCAAGTATCATCAAAAAATCGCCGCGCGCCGCCGAAATGTCGCCCGTTAGGGCAAATCACGCCTTACTTTTTACCCAGTCAATGTGCGTTCGGCGAGCGCTGACGATGTTTTGCGCATGGACTGCCAATTCGGCTTGCAATAACGCTAGCAGGCTCGCGGCTAAATCTAACTCCGAGGTGCCGCGTGCGAGAGGTCGGGATACCTGAATTTGGCGTTAGATCAAGCGCCAGTTTAGCGGCATCCCACACCCGACGATTCCATGCGGCAATGACCGTTACCCATACGTCGGGCTTGGCGACTTGTTCCGCCGCAAAAAACTTTCCCGATTTTCGGTAGTCATTCTTGGGGGCTTCTCGTTCCAAGGTTTGGATCGAAAAGTTTCAGGGAAGTGCAGTGTCCGGACGTGACAACGTCCAACGATCGGCTGCCCGCAGGGATCCAGGCCGGAACACCTGGGTGTTGTGGCGACCGACGAGGCTCTCGTCACGCGATGGTTCCATCGCCGGCCTCAAACGTAATTGCACAAGGAGCAGGGGATGAGCACCAATTCACACACCGCTGGTCGTGGTCGCTGGCTGTTTCAACGTCTGGCGACCTGGGAAGTCTTGGCCGCGCTCGGCGTGGCGGGGCTGGCATTGTGGATGATTTTTTCGGCGGATGCACTGGGTGCGCCCCCTCCGGCGCCTCCACCGCCCCTCAATTCAGCGGGAAGGGGGCCGCAGTCCCCCGTGGCGGTGCTGGGGAGGACGTTGTTCTTTGACACCACGCTGTCAAATCCGGCGGGTATGTCGTGCGCCTCGTGCCACGCGCCGCAGGTCGGCTTTACCTATCCTGACTCGGACGAGAATCTCGACGCCGGGCCGGTCGAAGGTGTCGTGCCGGGCCGATTTGGCAATCGCAAGCCGCCCACGGTCAGTTACGCCTCGTTCATTCCGCACGGCCCCACGCCGATGCCCGTCGGGCAAAACGGCCAGACGATCTTCGTCGGCGGGTTGTTCTGGGACGGCCGCGCGCCTGACTTGCCAACTCAAGCGGGCATGCCGTTCGTGAACCCGAACGAGATGAACGACATTGTCCACAATCTGGCTGCGCCCGAGTTAGTCGTGCAGCAGGTGTTGAAGAATCATCTGCCGCAATTCGTCCAGGCCTACGGCGCTGGCGCAGCGCACGGCAGCACCAGCGATATCTTCAAGCTGATCTGCGCCGCCATTGCCACCTGGGAAAGTACGCCCGAGGTGTCGCCGTTCAATTCCAAGTTCGATGCCGTGATGGCAGGTCGGGCGCAATTCACGCCTTCGGAACTGAGCGGCTTTCGGCTGTTCACCGGTTCGGCGACCGGGCGCGCCGGCGGAGCGCCGATGCCCAAGCATGCTCAATGCAGCGCGTGCCATTCGCTGCAGCCGGGTCCGGGGCGCGATTTGTTCACCAACAACGGCTACTTCAACACCGGGGTTCCCAAGAACCCCGACAATCCCTTCTATAACGAGACCGATGCGGTGAACAATCCGCTCGGTTACAACCCGCTGGGCGCGGCGTACATCGACCTGGGGCTGGGAGACTTCATCTACAGCAAGTCGGGGCTCGGTACCGCGGGGGGCGACACGTTGCGAGTGAACGGAACTTTCAAGACCCCCACGCTGCGCAACATCGACAAGCGGCCGTCGCCGAGCTTTATCAAAGCCTATTCGCATAACGGCTTTTTCAAGCATCTGATGGACGTCGTCCACTTCTACAACACGCGCAACTTGACGTCGCGACCCGGCGAAGTGATCGACTTTACCCAGGCCAATCCCTACGCCAAGCTCCGCGGCAAGCCGCTCTGGCCGACGCCGGAGTATCCTTCGGCGCAGACGCTGGTGAACCCGGCGGGCTTGCGCGGCGGGATTGGCAATCTGGGCCTGACCCCGCAAGACGAGACGGACATCGTCAACTTTATGTCCACCCTCAGCGATCAGTAGCGGCACGGTTCGTACGTACGGGAGCCCAGGTAGGTATAGCCCGCGGCCGTCGGTGACAGCGCAATCTGTTGCCGCGGCCGCGGGCTGCGTTGATTATTGATCGAACGAGCGTTCTATCGAGCCATGAATCGGCGGCTGGCAATCCCTGGTGTAACTCGATGGCGTTGTTATCGATTGAGCGGGCGGGTGGTCAGTTCAAGCGGCCACTACGCAACATTTTGCCCCTTCACGCGGGCCAGGGTATGATGGCCTCGGTGGGCCGATTTCACGGCCTGCTTTCTCGAGCCAACCGGTGTGAACCAGCGATGGATGCCGACCAGAACGCCGCCGTGGCGGCTCCCCAAGTCGATCAGAAAACTAAAGAGCAGCCGGCCGCCGACAAGCCGCGACTTTTGCCGCCGCACGCGGTCGTGGTGATGAACGACGACTTTCACACCTTCAATTACGTGATCGACGTGTTCGCCAAGGTGTTTGGCTATGCTCCCGAAAAGAGCGCGGTCCTGGCCGCGCAGATTCACAAGGACGGGCGGGGGATCGTCTGGTCGGGAACCAAGGAATTGGCCGAATTAAAGCGCGACCAGATTCGTTCCGCGGGGCCCGACGTGTACGCCTCGCGCAACGTCGATTGGCCGCTGGGCGTGGTCATCGAACCTTTGCCGGGTTGAGCGTTGCGCCGGACTCTATTCGACCGTGACTGTCATCTCGGCCACGAGCAGTTCATTGTCGGGCCAGCTCTTCTCGGCCGCTTCGGCCCAGTAGAAGCGACGAAACAGAAGTCTCGCGGTGATCACCACTTTGCTAGCGCTCGCGGCGAACACGAAATCCTGCCGGTCGACCGTGTCGGGCGCGATTCGACTGTCGTAGGCCAGACGATTGTCCTGCCAATAGGCGATCGGCTGCTCACCACGGGGGCCTTCGAGCACCTTGGCATACAGCTTGCCTGGCCGCCCGGCCAGCGCTCCCGCGTCGCGCGGGCCGACGCCGGCTAACGCGGGCAACTTGCTGCCGCTGGTCTGTTCGAGCGTCCCTCCCTCGGCAGTGCGCGCCTCGAGCCACAGGATCATATTCCGCGAAGGATGTCCGGTCGGTACGGCATGCCCAATGTCGCGAGGTCGGACCTCGGCGGCGACTTCAATTCCCGACGCGCCGCGCTTGGCGGTCAGCGAAAGTTGCAAGTGTCCGTGCAGGAACTGGGTGTCGAACCCTGGAAAGCGATGCGCGGCCAGCGTGGCGGGGTCGCGCTCGATGCCTCCCCGGCCGGGGGCGATGTTGGTCATCGTGCCCGATGGCGCCATGTGACAGTTTTGGCACTGCACGCCGCGTCGAGCCGCGCTGCTTTTTTGCCACTCGGAGTAGGTGCTGTAAGCGTGCGTGCCAAGCAGCGTTCCTTCGTGACAGCTTGCGCAGTACTGGCTTTGCGAATAGAGCGGCGAATAGACGTCCTCGCCCCGATCGACGTCATTGAGCGGGCCAAAGAACAACTGCCCCTCGGCCGGCCGCGCCAGCCGCATGGCAAATCGGCCGTGGTTCAGACCAACGCGCGTGACGTCGACCTCGGCGATCTTGTGACAAAAATCGCAATGCACCCCCTGGCGCGCCACGCCTTGCACCTGGCGCAAGTCGCTCAGCAGCGCCACGTCGGGCTCGGCCGAGGGATAGTGGCACGAGTAACAAACACCGGCCGCTTCGGGACGTTCGGCCAGCAAGTTCTTTCCTCGATTCTGCTGGCCGTGCCAATCGGTTCCCTCGTACTGATCGAGAAACCGGCGGTTATTGGCCGATTGGGCGTGCGCGCTGGCCGACCATTCATCGACCATTTGCTGATGGCAGTTGCCGCATTGCTGTTGGCGCGCGGCGTCAGCCTGGGGTGCAACCCATTCGTAGCCGCCGTGATCGTCGGTCGTGTGCGGGCGCAGATCAAAATGCAGCTCTGGCTCGTCTTTCGACCAAGGACGGCCGGCGATGATCATGCCGGGGCTCGACGCGATCAGCCGCGCGGCAATCGACGGCTCGCGATTGGCCAGGGTGAAACGCCCGTGGGCGTCGGTCACCGCCGACTCGCGCCGCCCTTGAAGCCGAACCGTCGCGCCGGCGATAGGTTGGCCGTCGCTGGTGACGACACCCCGAGCTTGTGTTGTTGCGCTATGCGACGCAAGTGGTTCCAGGCGGCGAGCGGACGGCGCACTCTGGCCAATGGCGATCAATAGCACCATCAGCACCAGCGCGGCAACGCATCGCGCGAGCGGGCTCATGACTTGCCGGCCGCGCTTTTGTCACGCTCGTCCAGGAATGTTTCCCAGCGCTTGGCGGCATCGAAGCGTTCCGCCACGTTGCTTCCTTCGCGGGGGCCTAGGTCTTCGCCCAATAGCTTGACCAACGACGCGTGGGCGTTGGCCGAGACTCGCGAATCGCCGTCGCGGATCGCTTTGGCCAACTCGCGGTACAACGGCGACGCCTTGTAACCGACGGCCATCGCCGCCGCCGCCCGCAGTTCGCCGTTCTTTGACTGCAAATGCTGACGCAGCGAATCGTCAGTCACTTCCGAAAGTCGCTGCGCGAGCAAGCCGCGCGCCGTCGGCTTCATATCCTCGCTGACCAGATTGACCGCCTCGGCCAATAGCCGCACGCTGTCGTCACCCGGCTGCTTGCGAAGAAACTCGAGCAGGTTCAACAGTTTGGCCCCTTTTTCGGTGGTGAAGGCCGAGCGAATGTCCGCTTCGCTCCAACGCTCCACCGGCGTGTGGCGGCGGCGCAACTCGGCCGGGTCGCCGGCGCGCATGGTCGAGCTTCCCTCCTCGCGGCGCTCGTGTGGATTGCGTCCCTCGCTGACGTTTTCCAGCATCTGCCGCATGCTGGCCAGGTAATTGCCAAAGGGTTTGTTGGCGGTGGTGGTTTCCAGACTGGCCAGCGCGTCTCGCAATGTCGCCTGATCGGCCTTCATCATCAATTGCTGCAATTTGCTGGCAATGACCATCACCGGGCAACTGTTATTGATCTCGACGGCTCGGTTCAGGCCGCGAATCAACGCCGGGATCGCATCGGTCGTGTTGAGTCTCGAAAAGGCGTCGCGCGCTTCCCAGCCCGCCTGGCCGCGCAACCTGCCCACGTCGTAGTCGATGAACTTGTTGACGATGACGTCGTATTGATCGGGCTTTGACTTGGCGGGCGCTTTGGCGGCGGGCTTCTTATCGGCGTTGCCCGGCTCGGGGTTATCAGCAACTTGCGCGCTTGCCGAGCGGCCCAGGGCCAGCGTCGTCAGCAGCGCGACCAAGATCTCGAGGGCTCGACTTTGGTGAGTAAAAGATGGTTTCAACCGCATGGTTTCTCCTTCTGGGCAGGCAGCAACGCCGCCGCCACGATTCCGATCATTATCAAGCTGCCAAGTCATCATAACGCAGATGGCGCGCCAGGGTGAGCGCCCATTCAAGGCTTCGCTTCGTCCGCCTTGGCTGCGGCCGGGGCAGGTTCGGGCTGGCTGGCCGGCGCCGACTGGTGCGCCGCGCGCAGTTCGTCGACCGATTTCGACAACGACGTGTGAAACTCGGCCAATTGCCCCAACAGCTTGGCAAAACGCTCGTGCTCGGCTTTGCCCGCGGTTTCCTCGTTGTTGGCCAATTGGCTGACCAACTCGGTCACGGTCTGCATGTGGGCGTTGGTCGTCAGCATCAACTGCCGCAGCGTCAGAAAGTCCCCTTTGCTTTCCAGCGTCTTGGCGTGCGCTTGGGCCTGGGACAGGTTGGTATCCAGCTTGGAGACTTCCAGCGATTTCCACGCTCCCTGCACGAACTCACGCGCCTGTTGATGCGTGCCGTCCTTGATCCGCCAGACTTCGCGCAATCGTTCCAGCCGCTTGCGCAGGTCGGGCTGATCGGGCTGTTCGGCCAGCGCTTGCTCGTATTTCTCGAACGCGGTCTCCGCGTCTCCCACGCCTTCGGCTTGCAGGCCCAGATCGCTGATCACGTCGGCCCGGCTTTGGGCGTTGTTCAGCTCGATGGCCGCCGCGACCCGCCGCGACATATTGGCAAGCTGCTCGCCTTTGTTCTTGATTGCCTTCAACTCGCTGTTCAGCCAGGCCATCAACGGATCGGCGGGAAGCTTTTCGGCCGCGATCTGCTTCTCGAGTTCCAAGACTCCCGCCACCGCCGTCACCCGCAGTTTCTCGATGGTCGCCACGTTAAGTTGCAGGTGCTCCTGAAGCTGCTCGTATTTCTTTTCTTCGTACAGTCGGTTGGCTTGGCCGACGAGGTTGTTTTGCGACTGCTGTAGGACGCGCACGTCCTCGACCAGATAGCGCACCTGGCGGTCATAGTCGTTCTTGGCGCTGGCCGCGCGATCGACGATCACCTTGCGGGTCAGCTCGACCACGTCGTCGGTGATCGGCACCGGCAGCATCGCCGCCGGACGGTTAGGCTGAGACAGACGCAAGTACGCGACGTGATGAAACGTCTCGCCCGGCAGGTACCAGCCGTGCCGATCGGGGGGCGGAAAACGGTGACGCGCTTCGAGCGTGTCGAAACCTTCGCTGTTGCCCAGCACCGAATACTCCTGCACCGGGCGGCCATCGGGATCGGTCAGCCGCAGTCTAAGTCGCCCGTCAACCGTCTTGAGCCGCAGCGCCTGGAACCCCACCGTGCGACCGGTGAGCTGCCAAGGATCGGGCAGGCTGGTGTCGAACCGGGCTAGGTAGAAATCCTCGACCGGCTGTTGCAGACGCAGCACCGTGTTGGACATCGCCGCCGGCAACTGCCCACCGTCGGCGGAACGCGAGACCGAGAATGGCTGCAGCACCGTGCCCGGCCGCAGCATTTCGCCCAACCGCGGACCGCGCCCCGCGCCGCGGAAGCGAAGCACCACGTGGCCGGGCGTCTTGGCCGGTTCGACGGTCGCCGTCGGCGCGAAGTCCTCGTACAGCGCCAGGCAGACCGCCTTGGCGACCCACAATCGATCGGGCGTCAGCCGAGAGCGCGACGGGCCGAGAAAGTCGAGCCCGCGATCCAATTGCCGCCAACGAATGCGATACAGGTCGTCGGGCCGATCGATCGCGACGACGAACGCCTTGTCGGGGAAGTCGGCTTTGGCGAAGTCTTCGCGCGAAAACGACCAAGCTTCCAGGGGCTGCTTGCCCAGCCGATCGATCAACGGATGCTCGCGCACGACTTCCACGACCGCCAGTTCGCCAAAGTAGCTGGCCAATTGATCGCGAACCTGTCGTTCGAGGCTGTCGTTGAACAGCCGGGTGAACAGCGGGTCGCGCGAGACCTGCAGCGCGACGGTCACGCGATAGGGTTCCGCGGCGCGCGGCGCAAGCGGGGCTTCCTCGGCAGTCAAGCCCAGCAGCAACATCGTAATCAGGCCAGCAAAGTTCATCGCTTCATTCGCGGTACGCCGTCGCCCGGCTTGCCGCGCTTGGGGGTCACTTTTTGAGTTGCCAGTTCTTGACGTTGGAAAACAAGTACACAGGGTCCAAGGGGACCGCCGCCAACGTATCGTCGAGCGCCACGTACGTGTCCAATTGCCACAGCGGAATGATCGCCGCCGTGCGGGCCACGTGGTCGTGGACCTTGTGCGTCCATTGGCGGACCACGGGGAATTGCTTGTGCATTTCGGTGTTGCGGAAAAACTCGATGATCGAATCGTCCGGGCTGTAACCCATCACGTTCGCCTGGTGCGGGCCAGTAGCGCTGGGGTCCAAGAGGGGCCACAGCCAATACGTCTCGTCGGTAAAGTCGTAATGCCAATAGGCCAGATCGAAGTCATGGGTGTCCATGACCCGGCTGGCCAGCTCGCGCGGGCCGAGCGCCTGCAGCTTCAGGATGATGCCGTGTGGCTCGAGTTGCGACTGGATCAGTTTGCAGGCCGTTTCCACCTCGGGCTCGTCGGCGGGGTAAATCAGCGACAGCGCGGGCGGTTTTACTAATTCGATCTTGGCGGTGTGCAAATAGTTCCAGGCCAGCGAGGGATTAAACTGCAACGCCTTAGGATTGTGGGCCCACGAGCCCAGGGGGTACGGCCCGTGCAACTCGGCATGGTCGGTCTTGCGGCCGTTCGGGCGGAAGCTTTCCAAAATCAGCTTGCGATCGATGGCGTGGGCAATGCCCAGCCGCAGGTTCTGATTCTGCAGAGCTTGGCGGCGATGATTCGGCGCCAGGAACCAGACGGTGGGAGTCGACAGCCGGCGTACCGTGCGCCGCTGCTGTTCGAGCTGGGTGACGTGTTCCGGCCGCAGGCCGTAGACCAAGTGTAGCTTACGCTGCGCGAACAGATCGACCGCCCGCAGCGAATCGAACTTCGAGACCGAGATTTCGCGGATCACTGGTCGTTCGTTGCTTTGTCGATTGGGATTCGCCACCAGGCGCAGATGGCTTTCGTCCTGCTCGACCAGTCGGTACAAACCTGTCCCGACTGGCGCGCGATCGAAGGCGTTCCACTCGTTGGTTTCACCGCCGTTGGGGAACAGGTGCTTGGGCAAGACCTTGAACTTCATCAGCGACAGTGGCTGCCAATAGTCCTTTTGCAGTCGGAGCAAGACTTCGAACGGGTCGGTCTGCTCGCCGTGCTCGACTCCGTCCATCAACTGGCTCCAGCCGGGGCAATAGCCTGGCAGCTTCTTGTTCTGCAACATCTGAATCGTCCAGCGCACGTCATCGACCGTGCAATAGACCGGCTGCCCTGAGTCGCTGTCGGACCATTGGCGCACGTTGAGCAGGAACTTGCGTCCGCGCGGCTCGGGCTCGGGCATCAACTCGGCCAGCTCGGCTTCGTAGTGCTGCCCCATTTCGGCGTCGGTGGCGTTGCGCACCAGACCCTCGAACAATAGCGCCGCCAGGTGACGCTCGATCGCCGAGTTGGCGTGCAGGGGTGAAAACGAGTCGGGCAGCTCCGCATAGGCACAGGCTAGCGTCTGGAAATCGGTTTCCCAGCGACGACGCTGTTCGTCGAGCCCCGGCAGCGCCGGCCAGACCAGAGCGGCACGCTCGATCAGCCTGCTGGCCTCGTTTGGGTTCGTCGTCTTCACCTTTTCCGCCTGGGCGGCCGACTGGCGCGCCAGGGCGATCATTCGTTCACGGAACTCGACGCAGGCCGGCGATTTCTCGAGCAGGAAGCGTCGGTCCATCTCGTCGATCATTTGCCGGAGCTGCTCAAAGTTCTCGCTGGCGAACGCCTGCTCGGCGCGCTGGCGGAAGATCTGTTCAAAGCGAAGCAGCAATAGCTGGCGGACCTGTTTGTTGGCGGCGCGGCTTCCCGAGACCGCGCCGGCGTTGGCTTGTCCCAATAGCGTCAATAGTTGCTCTTCGGCCTGGTTCATTGCTCCCTGGGCCAGCAGGGCGTTGATCTGGCTCAATTGCAGATTGAAGCGAAAGTTCAGGATCGGCTGCCGCGCGATTCGTTCCCAGATGCCGCTGTCGCGCTGTTGGCGCTGGACGGCCGAGTCGTGCTCGGCCAGCGCTTCGTCGAGAATCTTTTCGGCGCGTCGCGCCGCGGCCACTCGGGCCGGGTCGCGCAGGTCGACGGTCACGCCGCGCGCCGAAGTGATCTGGGGCGCTTCGATCCCCAGCGCTTCACGCGCCTTGCTGAGCATGCGAATCTCGTAGTAGTCGATCTCGTTGATGTCTTCGCCTTTGACGCGGAAGACGATCTCGCCGGTCTCGTTCTTGACCCGTAGGTAAAACGTGTACTCCAACAGCGGCTCGAAGCGTTCGTGATAGGTCGGGTCTAGTCGCAGTTGCCGGGTTGAATACTTGCCGGCCTGTTTCAGCTTGAGCAAGTCGCACACAGGTTCCGAGTCGTCGCGTTCTTTTTTGGTTTTCCGTTTGGCGGCGGGGCGTGCCGCGCCAGTGTCGCCGGTTCCGGGGGCTCCGTTGGCTGCTGGTCGCGCGGGCGCTGGATCCTCGTCGGGACGGTCAAGGTTCGACACCTGGAACCAGACGACCGTGTGCAACGCGTGAAGCAGAGCTATGTCGCTCGTGGCCGCCGTTGCGCTGCACGGGATCATTAATAACATCACGGCGAACCAAGCGAGCGAGGTCAAGATGCTCAGCGCCGGCCGGCCGTGTGGAGCGGTTTGTTTCATTGGTGCGCCAACTCCTGCATCTGGCGATAATCGTCGGCTTCGTTGTAACCGGCCCGCTGGCATGTGGCCGCCATGTTGGCGAACACCTGCCGGGCCAGCCCGAACCGGTCGGCCCCCGACAACTTGAACGTCGCCAGCGAGCGGCGGAATTGGGCCAGCGCCAACTCGACGTGTCCTCGGTCGGCCAGGTGAATGCCCAGGTTGTTGAGCAGCTTCCCTTGGCTCTCGGGCGTGGTCGCATAGCGGCTAAAACCTTCGAGCAGCGCGGTCATGCGCCGATCTTCGTCGGTGACGCGCGTGGCGTTCAAGTACGAGCTGTCGGCGAATTTCACGTCGCTTCGGTCGTAGAGAGGCAGCTTCAGTTCGCGCCGCAGAGCCACAATAGCCGGCGTCAGCCCGAACACGTTGCCGACGTTGAAGGCGTCGGCCAATTGCAGCTCGCGCTGGGCTTCTTTCTGGTCCCCGCGCTGGACCAGGCAGCGTGCCAGGTTCAAGTGGGCCGGTGCGAACATCGGGTTCACATGCAGCGCGCGGCGGAACTTGCGCTCGGCGGCGTCCCACTGGTTGTTGCTGGCCGACGCGGCCCCCATGAAGTTCAGCAGCATGGGGGTCTGGTGGACGTCAAAAGCCCACGAGCCGCGCGTCAGCAGCGCCGGAGCATTGATCTTGCCGTCGAGACCAAAGAACTCGCGCATCGCCAGGTAGACGGTGGCGAAGTCCTGTTCGATCTTGACGTCGATGGCCGATTCGTTGGGGCGGAAGCGAACCAGGTGTGTCCCTTTGGGCAAGAACAAGTACGGGGCCGGCGTGGGGATCGTGGCCGACAGATCGAGCAAGGGAAGCAACTGGCCGTTGACCTCGACGATCGACGCCCCGGCCGGAATGCGCACGGCGTACTGCGTTTGCAGGCGCTGACAGTGCGGGTCGTCGAACTGACGCGATTCACCTGACAAAGCTCCGGAACCGGCGCCAGCGGGCTTGCCCAGGGGGGACTTGGCCGGTGGTTTGGGCGCGGCGGTCGTGGGGAGCGTCGGCGGCGCCTTGGGCGTCGGCGGTGTGCGTGTCGTTGGCGGTGTGCGTGTCGTTGGCGGTGTGCGTGTCGTTGGCGGTGTGCGTGTCGTTGGCGGCGCGGGCGTCATTGGCGCTGGCGTTGAGGCGACGGGCGTTACTGGAACGGCGGGCGGAGCGCTGGTTGAGGGAACGGTTGCCGGCTTTTCGGCGACGGGCGACGGTGACTCCGGCGGCTTGGTTTCCGCAGTGGTCGATCGCCGCTCGACCGCTGGTTTGTCAGTGGTCTTTGGCTTGGACTCTGGCGTCTTGGGCAGTTCCACATCGACTCGCGCCACTTCATTGCCGTCGCGCGACCAGAGGGCCATGCCAGCCACGCAGACAATCGCCACCAGCAAAACACCACCGACGGCCGCGAACACCGGCGCGCGGCCCGCCTTCTTGCGCGGCGCCGGCGGCGTCCATAGCGGAGCACTGGCTGGTGGAGTCGCTTGAGCAGTCGCAGCGGGGCTTGCCGCCGGTCGCACAGGTGGCGGCGTTGTCGCGGCGCGCGGCGGGGACGCGCTCGGCACGTTCAGCACCGCGCCGCACGTCGGGCACTTTCCCTGCTTACCAGCCCATTCGGGCGGCAAGTTCAGGCGGGTTCCACAGGTGCAATCGACCATTATCATCGTGGGCCAGCACTGCTCACTCGTGATTCATGAACACAACGAACACGTCTTGCGGCTTCTTATCATGGGCGACAATCGCGATCTCGGGCACGCCGCTGGCCGGATTCACCGCCAGACTCGTCGGCGTGGTGATTCGCTTGGGATAGTGAATCACGCGCGATTGGCCTGTCTCGATATTGGTGGACACCAACGGGTAATAAGCGTCCTGCCGCTGGGCGTGGGTGAAGTACCAGAGGCCGCGCCCCGAATGGTCCCAGCCAGGGCCTTCGGAATCGAAGTCCTGATCAACCACCACATCGTCCCCCACCAGTTGCACCGACGGCGACTCGCCGACACGCGCCACGGCGATCCGCCAAGGCTGCCGCTCGCCGACTTCACAGAAGAAGCAGGCCACGTGCTGTTCAGGTGGCGACCAGGACGGGCCGCGCAGCCGCCCGCTGCGCGAAGCGATGACCGGTAGATCGCGCTCTTCGAGCAGTTGGCGCACGAGCAGTTCCGACGTCTGGGCCGTGCCAGGATTGGACAGGCGCAGGTACGTGAAGCTGGCCCCCGACTTGGACCAGCGCGGGGCCGAGCCTTGGGCCAGCGTGCGCGGCGGCTCGACCTGCTGGGCCTCGTTCCAGGCCTGGTGCATGACGTTGCCGTCTTGTTCATACAGCAAGCGCCAGATGCCGTCGGTTCGTCGATACAACGAGGGCATGGCGCGCCGCTGGGCGCCGGTGGCTTTGACTTCCAGCTTGGCGCCGTCGGTGGAAAAGCAGATTTGCGATGACGTGGGGCTGCTCTGCAAGCGGCAGAACGACCAGGAGCCCGGCGCGTTGATTCCCCAGCGGAACATGAAATCGTAGGCGTTCAATTGCTCGCCGACCGAAGTGGGCTGCGATCGGGTCAGATCGGTGAACAGCAGCAGCTTGCTCTTGCCGGCGCGGGCGTCGCTGCGCTGGAACGACAACGACTGACCGTCCGCGCTCCAGACCGGCACGTAGTGGTTGTTGGCGTCGCCGTAGAGCTTGAACATCAAGACCGCTTCGATTTCGGGTTTGGCCACCGCGGCGCGCAACTCGGTTAGCGTCGGCACGCGCGGCGCGTCGATCAACTCGCGCCCCAGGGGGATGTCGTCGAACTCGCCGGTCAGCAACGTCTGGCCATGCGCCGACGAGGCCAAGGCGACCACGATCGCCAGGCACTCGCAAATCGCCAGCGCAAACCGCGCCGGGGGGCGACGGTCGATGTGGCGTTCGTGTGTGATGATTGGCGTGCGCATCGGTCTCGGTCAGGCTAAAAAGGAAACTTGGTCTCGCGCTGTTCTTCGGTCTCGCTGAACTCCAGCTTTCGCGGGTTGGCGGCCCGGGTGGTGATGCGAATCTCGAATTCGTATTTGGCGGGCTCGTTGCTTGTCGAGATCACCCGCAGCGCTCGGAATCGCTCGTCGGGGTAGGGGGGATCGAACCGGAAGGTCTCGCTCTTAGGTATCTCGATCGACATTCGCGCTTCGTCGAAATCCTCGAGCAGCCACCAATCGGCCCGATCCTGGCTCGCTGGGTCGAGTCGCCCGCTGACCTTGATGCTGCCCACGCCGCGCGCGCCGCAGGGCACCCGTTGCCCCAGGAACCACTCGGCGTTGGCGTCGGTGGTGTCGGTCTGGGGCAAGATGCGGCATTGCAGGCGGGCTTCGAGCTTCTGGGCCAGCATGCCGCGCTCTTGCGGCTTCAGCTCTTCCCCTTTGGTCTTGTCGTTGTTGTCGCGCAGTTGGGCCACGCCCCGCAAGGCGCGAATCAACTCTTCGGCGTAGTTCGAGCCCGTCGAATCGACGATCACACCGCAGGTTTCCAGGTAGGTTTCGGCCACTTCCATCGCTTGCAGCGCGAGCAGCGTTTGCACCAGCTTGCCGGCCCCTTGCTTCTCGCGATCGTCTTTTTCCTTCTTACGATCCTTGCCCCCATAGCCGCGCTTGAGTGACAGTTGATCGATCCGGGCGCGGAGCTTGTTCATCGAGTTCGAGCCGGCGTGCACCAGGACAAATTGCCGGTAGATTGCATTGTCGTCCCCGACTGGCGTCCCCTCGTGATCAAGAATGAAGCGGGACATCTCAGGGCGTTTTCGCTCCTTAGCCACCTTTTGGGCGGCCTCGGTCGCGGGACCGAAGAGTTTCTCCACTTCGCGGATCGCTCGGTTTTGCACGTCGTCGACCGACATGTGGGCCGGCAGGTCGACGTAGCACTCGGCGCGACCTTGCTTGTTCTCGACGGTGACGTTGCGCACTTTGACGGCCGACTTGGGACTGGTCTGCTCGATCGTCATCCGCACCGGTTCCTCCAGCGGCGCGGTGATTTCGAGCTTGTCCCGATCGAACAGCACCATCGTCACATTCAGTTGCACGACCAGCCCTTGATCGGTGAGCACCACCTTGCGGGCCGGATTGTTCGGCGCGAAGTTCAACTGCAAAATGCCCGACGCCGGCGGAACTTGCGCCGCGGCCGAGGTTGCCACCAGGCACATTGCGCCAACGAGCAAGCTGATTGGGCCGCGACGGTTCATTGCGCCGACTCCTGCCCCGCGCTCGGCTCGGGGACCGAAAGGGAAATCATCGTGCCATCGGTCAAGGGGACCAACACCTGGTCGACGCCGAACGGCACCGCGGCCGCGTCGGGGCCGACCTGCACCGGCATTCGCTGGGTCCAAATCGCTTTGCCCGATTTCAGGTCCACGGCGGTCACGCGCCGGCTGTCATCAGCCACCAGCAGTGCTTGCTCGCGCTGGACCGGGGTGCCACAGATGCGGCCCTTGAACGGCTCGGTCGTCCAGCGCAGATTGTTGTCGGCCGCATCGACCAGATCGAAGGCCACCAGCTTGTCCCGATCGACGACGGCAATCGCGCGCGAACCGTAGATAGCCGGCGCCGTGGCAATCGGGCCGCCGAGCGACCAGTGGCGGAGTTCTTTGGAAAGATTCGACGCATCGCGCAGCGAGACTTTGCCCGAGGTCGTCGCGATGAGCGCTCCCTGGCCGGGCACCCAGCGCGGAGAATCGACCAGCGGCTCGTTCGAGTTGAACGGCTTGCCGATCGATTGCCACTGGGTGACCTGCCGCTCGGTTACCAGTTGCAGCAGACGCAGGTGGCGATGATCGTCAATCAGTAGAACGGTATGGTCGTCAATCGAGGCGACCTCGACGGCCATCTCGGCAATGTCCTCGGCCGATTTGCCCGACGCCCAGTGGTAATCGATCTCGTTGCGCGTGTTCCGCTTGCTGCCATCGAGTGGAACGCGATACAGGTGCCCGTCGCGGCAGGGCACGACCAGGACGGCGCCCATGATCGCCGGTCGACCTTGGATCGGGCCGGGCAGGTGGAGTTCGGTCCAATCGCCGTCCGATTTCGCGCCGTCGGCGTTGACTGTTTCGAGCAGCCTGATTGCCAGCACTTGGCGCTGATTGTCGGCCGAGGCCAGGTAGGTGCGTTGTTGATCGTCGCGCAACCGCCACAACTCACCTTCGTTGGCTCGATGGCGGATGCCCTGGCTGGCCGCCGGTTCGATCAGTGTGGTGGTGACGGTCGAACTTTCCGACGCGGGATGCGGCACCCGGGCAACTCGGGCCGTGGCGTCGACGAGCCAGACCTGGTCCTTGGTGACGATCGGATCGCCGACGACCTTGATGCCCAATTGACGCTGCCACAACAAGCGGCCGCTCTGGGCGTCAACGGCCGAAACCTGGTGGCCGTAGCCGCCGGCGGCCATGGTCGTCAGATAAAACGTCTCGCCGCGCGGATCGACTTGCGCTTCGTGCAGTGGCAAGCCGCGCAGGCCTTTACCATAGGGAAGCGGGCGCAGCTTCTGGCCGATGATATCGACGGCCAGCTTACGCAACTCGCCGCCGGCGATCACCCAAACCAGGTGCTCGTTGGCGTACACAACCAAGGCCCGTTCCGGATGCATGGTGAGCGACGTGCTTTGATCTTCGATCAAAGGGAAGATCGCCTCGTGACGGTTGTCGAGGTTCACGCCCCACGCGCCGAGTTGCCCCGAGTCGGTCATGAACAGGATCCGATCTGGCGACGTCAGCGGGCGAAACCAGGACCAGCCGGTCAGCGCCGCGGCGCGGAGCGGAGCCGTTCGCGGCCGCGCGAAATCTCCCTTGGTCAACTCGAAGGCGCGGAGTTGCGTCTGGTCGAGCGTGCTGGTCTCGGTGGTGATCAGGTAGCCGCCGACGACCAACGGCCCGTCGCGCAGCGCCCCGCTGGCATGGTCCGAGAAGAGCACCGACTCGCAAATCGTTTCATCGGTTTCGTCGATCGCGCGGACATTGATCGCGAACAGCCGTTTGCTGTCGGCCGGAAAGTAGGCCATTTCGGTCGCCGGGTCGTACGTGCCGGCCACGGTCATCGGCTGGCCGGTGGCAATCCTGGCGATCCTACGACCGAGCACTGGTTCGAGCACGTGAATCTCACCGTCGCTGGTGGGCAGCAATGCACGCACCCGCGGCGGTTCGTTCGGATCGTCTTCATCGGGAATTGAGACCAGCAACGGCGGCGCTGAAATGTCCTGCCCGACCGCGTAACGCCACAGCACGCGCCCCGAAGCCTCGTCAATCGCCAACAGCGAATTGTCCTCGGTTCGCACGGCCAGCAGCGCCATCAGCCCCTCGGCGTTGCGGCCGATCTTTTGCGGCACCCGGTACGAATCGATCCCCAGTCGATGGACCCAGAGCAGGTTCCCTTTCTCATCAAGCGCGTACAGCATGCCGTCGGCCAGGGCCAGCACGACTTGAGGCCGGTTGGTGCGCGCCGCGCCGGTAATGTGGTTCTTCCAGACGGTGACGACCGGCGCGCCCAGCCCATAGGGAGACGGCGCTGCCGCTTCCTCGGCCGGCTGGTCAAGCGGGTCTTCGCGCTGCAGGCGGACGTGGGCGGCTTCGGACATTTGCGCCTGCTCGCGCAGCGTGTTCAACTTGGCATCCGAGGCCAACTCGGGAAACTCCTTGAGCTTCCGCGCGTCTTGGGCGTACAGGGCGTCGACATTGCGCGTCTCGGGGTTGGCCGCTTGCTTGAGCAGTTCTTCCACTTCGAGGCGGACCAGCGCCACGCGGACCTGGCGCTCGGCGGCGTCGATGGTCGCGGCGGCCTGCGCCGTCTGCTCGGCGATTCCTTCCTTGGTCACCGCTTGCGAGACGGTCGACAGCAGATCAAACACCGCCCGGGCGTCGGCAATCCGCTCGGCGCGTTCCGGCGTGATCGGCTCTTGGGTGGCTTGCGATAGGAAGTGCTCGATCAGCTTGGTTAGCCCCTGGTAGAAGTCGCCGCAGTATTCCTTGTACGCCGCGTTGTCCCGGTGCTCTTTGAAGACTTGTTGTGCCCGCTCCCAGCCGCGCTTGGGATTTCCGGTGGCCGAGAAGATGTCGCCCCCGGCGTCGCACATGGCCGCGAAGTAGGGAACCTCGGCGACGTGTGGCGAATCGGGATGCTTCTCGGCGAAGGCGGTGAACTCTTTCTTGGCCCGGGTCCATTTCTGGTCGTGATACTGCTCGACGATCCGTAGCCAGATGTCGTCGGGCGTCGCTTGCGAAGCGACTTTGAACCAATACCAGGCGCCGCCGACGGCCACGAGCGCGACCGCTCCCACGGCCAGCAAGGCGTTCATCCAGCGTCCCGACTTGGCGCGTCGCTTGCCGGCAGGGGGCAACGTGGTGGACGACGTTGTCGAGGCGGTGAACGCCGGCTCGGGCGCGGGGGCTGGCGGCGCGGACTCGACCACGAATGTTTGGGGAAACTCGGGAATGACCGGGTCCGACCAAGGGGCCGACCGTGGCGAAGGATCGGTCGAACGTGTCGGCTCGGGCGCGCGGCGCGGCGGCGTGTCTTGACGGCGAGGGGGGGAGTGGCGCGCGGTTGCCGTTTCGGGCAGAGCCGAAGAGGACGAAACCACGGCCGACGCAGGCAATGTGGCGATCTCTTCGGTGACTTCCTCGCCCACCACCGGCGGCGCATCGTCGAAGACAATGGCATCGAGCAGCGGCTCTTCCAGATCGGCGAGCAGCCGCTCGAACTCGGCCACCAAGCGAGTCGGCGCGGGCCGGCTCATCGGGTCGACCGCCATCATCTGTTCGACCAGCGCCGACAACTCGGGCGAGACCTCGTCCCGCCCTTCGCGCGCGCTCGGACGTGGTGACTCGGCATGGCGCTGGGCGAGCGTCTGCGAATTCGCGACGCCGAACGGCGGCTTCTTGGTCAGACAGTAATAGGCCAGACAGCCCAAGCTGTAGACGTCGGCCGTCCAAGTCACCTGTCGCGAGTTCTCGGCTTGCTCGGGGGCCTGGAACGTGGCCGAGCCCAGCAGCGAGCTCGATAGCATGGGCCGAAAAGGAAGCGTCGGCAGGCCGGGTACAATGGCCTGCGAAAAGTCGACGAGTTGTACGCTGTTGTCCGGCGCGACCAGCACGGTGCCCGGTCTGAGGTCACGGTGAACCACGCCACGTTCCGTGGTTAGCGCTAGGGCTGACGCCAGATCGCGCAGCAACGCGATCACCTGGGGCAACGGTTGGTGATGTTTGCCGAGCAGCAGCTCATCGAGCCCGCGACCGCTGAACTCTCCACAGATCAGATAGGCCGAACGGCCCTGGCTGCCCGCGGCGTGGGCCGTGACCAATCGCGGGTGGGAACCCAGTTCGCGGCTGGCCGCGACGGCTCGTTCGAGTCCGGCTAGAACTTCCGGCGCTGGGTTCTCGTGGACAAACACCGTGACCGAGCGATGCAAATCAGGCTCGCGGCCATGAAAGAGCCTGGCCGAACCAAGTTCGTTGAAATACTCCAGGTCGCAACACGAACCGAGAATGAACGAGCGGCAGGCCGGACACTCGAACGGCGCTGCGTCCGGCAGCGGTTCGGAAAGTGGTTGTCGGCATGCGGCACAAATCGCCATGGAGAATCCGTTGCAAGTGAACTGGCCGGGACGACCGGCGCTCGGTGGTGTGCCACTGGCTTGCGACATGTACGCCCGTCGGCCGTGGCGGCGCGCTACTTGTCCGTCGAAGGCGGCGCGCGCGCGGGCGCATTGTTGCGCGGACCTGCCCGCGATACGAAGTGAACTTTCTCGATCTGGGCCCCCCCGGCGGCATCGATCACCCGGACGATCGTTTCGTGGTCCACGTCATCGGCCGCGTCGAGCAGCATTTCCGACTTGTCCTGTTGGCGAACCGTTTCAGCGAGATGGGCCTCCAAGGCGTCGATGCCGATTGGCTTGCCTTGCACCGTGATCGAGCGGTCGGCGGCGATCTTGACCAGGATGTTGTGCTTTTCCAGTTCGGACAACGAGCGCGCGTTCGTCTGGTCGTCCGATTCGGCCTTGGCCATGTCGAGTGTTTTTTGCACGACGTAGGTGGCGGCGATCATGAAGAAGATCAAAAGCTGAAACGTGACGTCGATCATCGGCGTCATGTCCATTTCGGCTTCTTCGCTGGCGCGCGCGCGGAACCGCGCTCCTGGCGGCAAGTATTGGTGCAGCACGGGGTGTTCGCCGATCGACGTCCACGCCGTTTCGTGGTCCTGGCGCACTTCGTCCGATTCGCCAAGGGCGCTTTCCTCGATGGCGCGGACCAGCCGCGCGTGGGGAATCGCCATGCCAGGGGCCTGGGACTCTTCGCGACGAAATTGCCAGCCGGTGGGCATCGTACGGTTGAACTCCGGTCAGTTGCGCGCTTCTTCTACGCCGAGCATGATGCGCCCCACGTTGGGCACGCCCCCCAGGCGTTCGACCACCGGGCGGATGTTCAGATACTTGGCCGTCTTGTCGGCGTCGATGATCACGTCCAGAGGTTGGGGGCTGGCCTGGGCGTTGGTTTGCACCGCTTGGACCAGCGCGTCGAGGGACGCCACGCTGTTCTCCTCGGCGATTGTCAGCCCTAGGAAATAGCGTCCCGCCTCGTCGATCAGCACCATCTGGGTTCCTTCGGGGCTGACGCCGCGGCCGTGCTTGGCCTCGGGCACCGCCAGCGGTGCGGGATTCGCCAATTGATTCGTCAACATGAAGAAGATGAGCAATTGGAAGGTGACGTCGATCATCGGCGTCATGTCCATTTCGGCTTCTTCGGCGGCGCGCTTGGGGCGCGGCGGCAGCCAGGAACTGCCTCCGTCGAGCTCGGCTTCGAGGGCCTCTTCGTCGATCTCGTCGACCGCGAACTCGGCCATGATCGGGCGTTCGACCGGCGCGCGACGCGGCAAGCGCGCGGCCAGCATCGGCACCGTGCGGATTTGCGTCCAGTTCGACTTGCCGCTGGGCGTGATCAGGTCGTCGGCGCGCAGTCGCCCCTCGATCGCCCATTGCAGCACCGTGGCCAGCGGCTGGCGCGGATAATCGCGATTGAGGGCCACGATCCGAACGTCGTACAGCTTGTCCGACATGCGACACGGTATCCTGGGAAACGAATCGTGACTTAACGCGCGCCCGGCTGACGAGCCAAACGCGGGACCAGCCGCATGGCGGACTCGGCGGCGCGTTGCAGGTCGAGCTCAAAGGCGCCGACCCGCTCGCGAAGCATCGTGTAGGCGAAAATCAAGGGAATGGCGATCAACAGCCCTTCGGCCGTGGTGAACAAGGCCATGCCGATGTCATTGGCCAAGGCGCTCGGTTCGACACGGGTCGCGCCGGCGATCTTGCCGAACGCCAGAATCATTCCCCACACCGTTCCCAGCAGCCCGAGCATCGGCGCCAGCTTGGCGAACACCAGAATCACCGGCAGCAGAAAGTTCAACTTGGGCAGCAGGTCCAACTCGATCAGGCTGCGCAAGGCGTCGCGCGTGGCCAGTTTTCCCTCGGGGCCAGTCTGCAGCGTGATTTTGAAAACCTCGGCCACCAGGCTGGTCTCGACATCGCACATTTGCATGGCCGCCGGCGGGCCTCCTTGGGCCAGCGCTTCGTCCAGGCGGCGCAGGAACTCGGGCAGGTCGGACTTGGCGCTGACATTCAGCAAGACGCGCCAGATCACGACGCCCACACTGGCCAAGCTGAGCAGCGAGAAGACCAAGGTAAAGGCCAAACCATTGGCTTCGTAGATTTGCGTGAGGCTCATAGACGGTGCAGCTTCCAGTCAAAAGGTGTGTGTAAGTTCAAGTCAAGTCATCGGCGTTCCGACTGGCGCGAGACGCGTACATCCCACCCCGAGCCGCCTTGGGACATCTCGAACACGGTCGAGGCGATGTCTTCTTCAGGGACGTTGCGATAGGCCAGTTCCAGCTTAGACAGCCGGGCTTCAAAGGCACGGGGAAAGAAAATGTAGAACCCTGAAGCATTCCCCGCGCCGAGGACTCGCAGCAGATCGCGATCGTTGCTGGTCATCGATTCGCTGGACCAAGACATGCGAATCTCGTCGTCCAAGGTCTGCACCCAGCTCTTGGGCGGGCGGCTGGTCAAATCGGAAAAGTAACGCCAATTGCCGCCGTCGATCGGCACGGCCACCTCGGCGCCAAAAAACTGAAGCATCTGAGCGGTTTCACTTCCCGAAGCTGGTCGATAGGTGATCACCCAGCGCGCGCGCCGCGCGGCGGTTCCCGACGGGCCTGAGCCGCCGCCGCCCCCTTTGCCGACGTTCTCGGCGAGTTTTTTCTTAGCCGCGTCGAACGCCGAAGCGGCTTGGGCCGCGGCGGCTTGGGCCGAGGCTGCTTCGGCTTGGGTCGGGCCGACGACCTTCTTGCCGCGATCGTTGATCTGTTCGTTGACGGCCACTTCGACCTGCTTCACATCCTGGGTCGGCGTGGTGGTGGGAACCTGCGGCATCGTCGGCTGTTGCGTCTGGTTCGGCAGCACGTCGGACGGCGTCTGGGGATTGCCGTCGCCAAAGTCCGGCGCCGCCGTGGCGTCGTCCGAGACTCGGACCACATCGACTCCCGGCGGTTCGGGGTCGTGCTTGACGGTGATCGTAGCCAACAAGCCAATGATGAAGGCCAGCAGCCCGTGGATCAAGCACGAGGCCAGCGACGATTTGGGCAGCTCGTGATTCGGCGAGTACTGCTGGTAGAAACCCTCGTCCTGGTACTCGTCTTGCGGCGGCGTATAGGGAGCGGGCTGTGGCGCTAAGCCTGACGTCATGTTTGCTGCCCTCCTCCCCGCGATGGTTCGTTGGTCGCCGCGACGCCGATATACGGTGCCGCTCGATGAGCGACGGATGCGAACTACCCATCAGTGGTAGTGTAATGGGGGGTGTGGAGTCCAGGCAAGCATACCGCCCCGAAACTTGGCGACTTCTTCAGGCCGGAGCATGGGCATTTCGGTGCGATTTCAAAAACCCGTCGAGTAGCTCAGATACTCGTCAAGATGCAAAACAGGTAGTCACGAGTAGCGATCCGGATTCCAGCGCTGGCGGCAATTCCGGCTTTGGGGAGATGGCTGGCTCTGGTTTCCCAGCACTTGTGACACGGCCAACAGTTGCATCAAAACGTCGAGCATCGAGGTGTTTGATGGTGTTAATGAACAGATTGGCGAAAAGTGAGATCGCGGAGTAAAATTGGTTGAATGTCAATCCAGGACATATTGATGCCCGGAGGAAAGCCGGTCGGTGCGCCAGGATCAAGTTCTGACATTCGAGAGGTGCAAGGCGGACTGCGGGAAGCTCAAAATTTCTTTGACGAACTTAAAAAAGGTGGTTCGCCCAAACTTGGTACTACGCATCCGAATGCATTTGACCTTTCAGGCGGAGGCGCGGTGGGGTTTCGACCTGCCTCGAAATCCGGCCCGCCGACCATCGACGTGAACATTCCTGGCATCCCGATCAGAAAGATCAAGTTTGTCTGAGGTAAGTGATGGCAACCGTGGTGCATAAAGAAGCCGACGTGCTCGATCGCATTTGGCAGGAATGCGAGGACGATTATGTCGGGCTTTGGTCAATCTATCGGCAGGCCAAAGAGGCTGGCCTGGATGATCCCAAGCTTTGGACGCTGGCGATTGTCTCGTTTCTGCTGCATGCCAACATTGTTCAGGCCGGGGCGCCGGACGACCAAGGCGGATTCATTCCCTGGAAGTCGAGCCCTGATGATGCTTGGAGGAGGATCGCCAGCGAGTGGCAGAACCTGCAGCGAGAGCCAGACATTGGCGACATCGTGTGGTTTACCACGCCAGCAACGTCCCATCGCCCGTAGGTAGGTATTGCTTCGATTCAAGAAAACAAAGGGTGGGGCGATTCTCGTTTGCCTTGCGCCCTCTTTTTCATTTCGGACGGACTTACTTGAGTTCCTGTTCAACAACCCTGACGTCGTACTCTGATCCACTGCGAAAGAATTCAAAAGTCGTGGAGCGAATGTCTTCCTCGCGTCGGTTCTGATAGGACGTTTCGAGCATCAGGAGCCGATCCTCGAAGGCTGAGGGAAAAAAACATCGCAAGACGCTTGAATGGTTCATGTCGAGCAAATCCACGATTTCGCGTTTCGTAGACCCTTCTCCGAACGTCCACCAAATTCGTGTTTCCGCGTCGATGCTTTGCAGACGGCTTGAGGGAGGGCGACTATTAAGATCGGCGAAGTACTTTGCCGTATCCTCATCGACACGAACCATTAATTCGGCGTCAAAGTATTCAAGTTGACGCATCGTTTCCGACGCCGAATCACGTATCCTAATAACCCACCGCGCCTGGCGCGCAGCTCGCCGTTCCCCGAGCCGTTTCGCGAGCTTCTCGGCTTGAGCGGCCGCGGCTTCTTGGGCCTTAGCCGCCTCACCTGCCGTCGACTGGATTGCTTGCTTGCCGCGTTCATTGATCGTCTCTTTGGGTATCTCAACCTGTCGCACATCTTCGTATGCGAGTTGCTTTGGTTTAGTCGGCGGTTCGACGTGCCTGGGCAAGGGTTCTAACAAGTCTTCAGGCGGAGCCGGCTTGTTATCGGGAACACTCGGCGCGTCATCGGGGAGTCGCACGACGTCGACGTGAGGGACGGTGTGGACGGGCTCGAACGATGCTGTCGCAATCAAGCCAATGGCGAAAGCCAAGAGTCCGTGGATGATCGCTGATGCGAGAGACGATTTAGGCAGTTCGTGGTTTGGGGAGTACTGTTCGTAAAACCCTTGCTCATCCTCTGTCGTGGAGTCTTTAGGCCGAGGATCGCCGGACGTTGAACCAGGATTCGACATGGTGTTTGTACCCCAACGCGCTAACCGCGATTTACGCGAGACGAACTGCGGTTTAACTGCGAGCCATGCTCCGGGAAATTGTTTTGTCTGGGCCGCTATCCTGCTCGGTGTGCGATTCAGCGGACAGGACTACGAAAACATGTGCCGGCACTTGGGGCATTGCACTTGTCGGGCGGCCGCCGGCACGCGCATCTTGGACTGGCATTGCGGGCAGTTCACGATTCGGTTCGACGTGTCGGCCGGCGCGGGCTGTCGCACCGGGTCGGGGGTGTCGAACGGTGTGCCGGCGGCACGGTCAATGACCATCGGCTGTCGACAGACCAGGCATGGCGTGGTCGTGCCGCGCACCTCGTCTTCGAGGAGTTGGAACTTCTGGCAACTGGGGCACTGCACGCGGAAGGGCATCGCTACGAAACCGCCAAGAACTCTGGAAACCGCCACCCAACTATTGAATCGTCAAGGAATCGACAAATGCCCGTTCGCGCTCGATGTCCGCTTCGGTCAGCCCGTATTCGCGCTTGATCTCCACCTGGGCCAGCCGGCCACCGGTCATGTCCAGGGCCATCACGCTGATCCGTCCGCTGCCATCGTAGTGTAATCGCACCTGGATGGGGGACCGCGCCGGCAAGTTCGGCGGCAAGTCCGAGATCACACACTCGCCGATCGTGATATTGTCCTCGGCGTTGGGGGCCTCGCCTTCCAAGATGGGCACCTTCACCGAGCTGACTCCGGCGCGGTCCAACGGGTAAATCCGGCTGAACGAGGCGGGCAATCGAGTGTTCTTCGGAATCAAAATGTCATTCACCCGCCAGCGCTTTTTCGCCACCTTGTCTTCCTTGAGCGCGGCTACGCCCAGGCTGTAAGCGTTGACGTTGCCGACGACGATTTTGCCCAACTCCTCGAGCGCGCCGTCGTCAAGCACCAGTTCACCCGCGTTGCCGCGCGCGGCCAAAATGCCGGCGTGAATGGCCGCTCCCCGAGCGACGACCTGGTCGGGATCCAAGCTGTTATCGGGCTTTTTGCCCGAGATGTTCTGCAACATGGCGGGCACCATTTGCATTTTGGTGCTGCCACCGACCAGCAGAATCCGGTCAACCTGGTTCCAAGTCAGCTTGGCCTGTTGCAGCACCAGATCCGTGACAATGTGCGTGTGGGACAACAGCCCTTCGGTCAACTTCTCGAACTTCTCGCGCGTCAGCTTGACCTTCAGGTTGTGCCCTTCGTGAAAGCATTCGATCGTGGCCGAGGGGAGCCCGCGCGACAGCACGCGCTTGGCCTTTTCGGCCTGGGCGGCCAAGACATCGCGGCGTTGTTCATCGTCCAGCGGGTTGGCGTTGAACTGTTGGCGGAACTCCTGGGCCACGTATTCGACGACTTTGTCGTCCCAATCTTTGCCTCCCAGCTTCACCGCGCCGTCGGTGGCAATGGTCTCGAAGTGCTTGTCGGCCAGCTTGACCACGGTCACGTCAAAGGTGCCACCACCCAGGTCATAGACCAGCACGGTCATCTGGCCGCCGGGAATGTCGATCAGCTTGCCGGTGGCGCCGGCCCCTTCGGCGGCGTAGGACAGGGCGGCGGCCGTCGGCTCGTTGATGATGTCCAGGACTTCCAGCCCGGCGATTCGCCCCGCGTCCTGGGTGGCTTTGCGGCGGGTGTCGTCGAAAAAGGCGGGCACGGTAATCACGGCCTTGTGGATCGGGCCGATATGCCGCTCGGCGTCTTGCTTGAGCTTGCGCAAGACAATGGCCGACAAGGTTTCGGGCCGGTATTGCCGGCCCCCCAAGGCGCGCGAGAAAACCGGCCGTCCCAGCTCGCGCTTGACGAACATGGCCACGTCGCCCGAACCCGAGGCGGCAGCCTCGCGGGCGGCTTGGCCAACGATGGCCGTGTTACCTTCCAGGTAGATGGCGCTGGGGGTCAGCGGCTCGGCGTCGCTGTTCGGGATGACGGTGGCGGTGCCTTGCGCATTGAGGTGCGCGATGACCGAAAAGGTAGTCCCCAGGTCGATTCCGACGAGATTTTCCCTGCCCACCGTCGACACTTGCGTTTTGCTCCTTGTCGAGCGCTCTGGCCGCCGTTCGCATGGCCGCTCGACCAGCCCGTTTTAACACACATCGCGGAGTGTTGCAAAACAAGGGGTTATCGCAGCCATTGCCCGAGGCGTGCGACAAGTTGACGGTGCTTGGACCGTGGCACGTTCCACGCCCGCTTTGGTCGCTGGCGGCGGACTCGTTATACTGGCCAGCGACATCCGCGCGGTGCTGACCGGGCAACGCGCCAGGGGCAACACGCCGGCGGGGCAGGTATTCTTCGGCGTCGATTCACAGTCGCCGCGACCACTCATGAGTTTCGATCCCTACTCGGACTGGTTGGCCATTCCCGCGACGGGGCAAAAGCCGACCCATTACGAGCTGCTGGGCATTCCCCCGTTCACCGCCGATGTCGAGGTGATCGACGCCGCGGTTCGGCGGCGCACGGCGGAGGTCAATCGCTATCGCACCGGCAAGCGCGAGGAGACCGCCCAACGCTTGCTAGAAGAGGTGCTCGAAGCGCATCGGGTCTTGAAAGACGCCACGACACGTGGTGAATACGACGCCGCGCTGAACGCGACTTTGACACCCGTGACGGCAAGTACGGTCGAGGATGAGTTGCCGTTCTCGCTCGAATTGCCGCTTGACGAGGGGGACGCCGAAGCCGACGACGCGCCCAACCCGATGCCGGTCATCCTGGCGACGATCGTTGCCGATGGCCTGGCGCCGCCTCCTCTGCCGCCGGTCAGGCTCCCCGAAAAGCAGGTGCTCGACGCGCTGCTGGACCCGGCGCCGGCGTCATTTCCGACGCTTTCTCTCATCAAGCCGATCGCACTGGGGCTGGTCGGTGGACTGGCGTTGACGCTGGTTACCTGGTTGGCCATTAGGTTCGCGCCCGGCGCGCCCTGGTTTCCGCGCTTGGCGGGCGCCGAGGTTCAGAACGTGGAAGCGGGACAGACATTGCAGTTTCAGGCGACACTGGTCGAGCCGCCTCCCAAAGGGCACGTGCGCTATGAAGCGCTCCCCGACTCGCCAGCGGGGTTCACGGTCGATGAAAAGTCGGGGCAATGCGCCTGGCAGGTTGACCGCAAATCGAAACTGGGGCTTCAGCGCGCGGGCGTGCGTGTCAGTGTGGTTGGCAAGGGCGACAACTACGATGACCGTTGGTACGACATCCGCGTTACTCGCTATCAGCCGCGCATCGGACTGGCGACGATTCCCCCCTTCAGCATTCCTGAGGGTGTCGAGTGGACGTTCAGCCCGAGGCTGATCCCCGATCCGTCCGAGCCCAATTTTCCCTGTCGTTGGCAGGCCGACTTGCCCGAGGGGGCGAGCATCGACACCACCAGCGGAGTGATTCGCTGGACTCCCACCGAGCGGCAAGGGCCGGGCGAATATAATGTGCGCCTGAGCGTCGCTCCGGCCGATCGCTCGGGCCAGCCGGCTTTCGCGAGCTTTGACGTCGGCGTGACCGAGGTCAATCAGCCCCCCAAGTGCGTCTTGCCCGAAACCATCGAAGCGGCGGAACTGAAGCCCCTGACGATTAAGGCTAAAGTCGAAGACGAAGATTTGCCGGCCAACCGTGTGACGGTCACGTTGGCCCCCGGGGCGCCCAAGGGGCTGACCTACAACACCTTCAATCACACCATCAGGTGGACGCCGCCGCTTGATTCGGCGGGCCTCTCGCATCGAGTGACGCTGGTGGTGCGTGACAGCGCCGAACCACTGAAGGTTGTCCGAGCAACGTGCGTGATTCTCGTCAAAAGCAGTCGGCCCCAGGGAAAGCCCAATTCGATCGGGATGCAGTTCGTGGAGGTTCCCGTCGGGTCATTGTTGACGGGAGCGTCGGCGAGCGAGCGTGAACCATTCTTCTTGAGCGTCTACGAAGTGACCCAGGACCAATACCAATTGGTGATGCGGAAATCGCCGAGCTGGTTCCGCGGTGACGGCGGAGGACGCAGCTCGGTGAAAGAGGACACCGGCAACTACCCGGTGGAACAGGTGTCATTCGCGGACGCCAAGGACTTTTGTGGCAGACTATCTGAATTGCCGGCCGAGAGGGCCGCCAAGCGAGTTTATCGATTGCCCACCGAGGACGAATGGGAGTATGCCTGCCGCGGGGGAGTCAATTCTTCGTATTCATTTGGCGACGTCTTGAATCGCGACGACGCCAACTTCGGCAATATCTTGCGGCGAACCTGCCGGGTCGGTTCCTATCGAGCCAACGCTTTTGGCTTGTGCGACATGCACGGCAATGTTGCGGAATGGTGTCAGGGGGGCTCCACGGGGCCGGTAGCTCGAGGGGGGTGTTTCAGCTACGACGCAACCCGTTGCCGCTGCACGTCACGGCAAGAGTTCGTGACCAGCCGCCAATCTTCGGTGCTGGTCGGCTTTCGCGTGGTTTACGACCAGAAGCCCTAGAACGCTTCTTGCCACGTTCTAGCGGCGTGGGTGTGGTCATCGGTGTTGCGCAGCAACAAGAAACTCGATGGGCATGCGCAACCCCAAGGGAAACTCACCACCTGCGCGGGACGGCGCTCGAGGTTTCTTGTGGCCTGCGGCCACCCAGGTGCAAGCACCTGGGCCACCCCCGCGGGTTTGGGTGGCACGCCCTCCTAGGGCGTGGGGAAGTGCTGGCGAACTCAGAGACGCTTGTGGCGGTTCACCACGCCCTGCGCTGCGCTTGGGACGTGCCACCCAGCCAAGCTTTTCTGATCGCTGCTCTCGTGACGCGTCACCGTTGTCCGCAAGTCGCGCTTGATTAGTTCTCGAAGCGCATTCGCTAGCGTCGTGTCCCATTGCGGGAATTTCATTCAGGCTTTTTGACAATGCGCGGAGTGCGCGCCTCGCGACTCTCCAAAATCGCCCGCAGGGTTTGCCAGGGCCGCAAACCTTGAAGCGCATAGCGGGAATAACCAATCGACTAATTGCAATCCTAACATAAGTTTCCGCCGCTGATTTCGATTCAACCAATAGCCAACGAGTGTCGCGCCGGGCCCGACTTGCTAGCAAGTCGGGCGCTAGGCGCATCAACCGATCAAGCGTTTCCCTGGCCGACGGCCTTTTGGGCGGATGTGCGATCGCCAACGGATCGCCGTCGGTTCAGTTAGGAAAGGAATTCCTCATATGTCGCTTCGCGATTTTTCGTGGTTGTACCCGCGCTTTACGCGACGCGGCGCGATCACGAGCCTGGCTTGCGCGCTGACCGTGGCGGCCGGGGGCGCGGCTCAAGCTCAGCAGACCGCGACTGACTCGGCGGTTGCGCTGCCGGCTCCGTCGGCCGCCGCCTACCCCATCGTTACGCCCGCCGCGGTGCAAACCGCGTCGTATGACGACAATCGCACGGTCGACCAGCGGCTCCGCGACCTGGAAGCCAGCTACTCGCGGCAACAGTCCGAATACGTCAGCCTGACTCGCGAATTGGCCGAAGCCAAGGCCGCCGCTCCGGCCCCGTACGTGATCGGCAGCGACATCAGGATGAGCGCCTCCTGGAAGAACGGCGCCGAAATGGAATCGGCCAACAAGGACTTCCGCATGAAGCCCCGCGGCCGTACCCAATTGGACTATACCGGCTTCACCGCGGGCTCGCAGCCCTACTACAACACCGGTGCCGCGGGCACCGGTGCGCCGTCGGGCAATGGCGGCATGAACGCGGTCGACTTCCGCCGGTTGCGTCTGGGCGCCGAAGGCACGTTCTTCGAGCAATACGACTGGGCACTCGAAGTGGACTTCATGAACTCGGTGCGGCTCGATCCGACGGCCGCCGGCTTCCAGAAGAACAACTCAGCGAACCAGGTTGGCCTGATCCCCGCGCCGACCGACGTGTGGATTGGCATGCGTGACGTGCCGCTGGTCGGCAACATCCGCGCCGGCAACATCAAGTTCCCCTTTGGCCTGGAACACTCCAACAGCAGCCGCTTCCTCGACTTCATGGAACGCTCGCTGAACCAGGACGCCTTCACGGGTGGCTTCAACAACGGCTTCGCGCCGGGCGTGATGGTGTTCGACTGGAACGAAGACCAGACCGCGACCTATGCCTTGAGCTTGATCAAGAACTCGCAAAGCGCCTACGCCTTTGACGCCGGCAGCCAGAACAACGCATTCCTCAGCCGCGTCACCTGGACGCCGTTCTACGACGAAGCAGCCCACGGCCGCTACATGATGCACGTCGGCTTCGGCACCGAGTACACCGGCACGACCGACGGCCAGTTGCGCATCCGCACCCGCGGTTCGCTGCGTAACGGCATCTCGCAGTACTGGCCGGTGACCTCGGACACTGGGACGTTCTTCTGTCAGGATCAGATCAACCTGAATCCGGAATGGGCGATCGTCGCCGGTCGCTGGCACCTGCAAGCCGAGTACATGGCTTCGTTCTTGCAAGGGGCCACGCCGTTGGCGCCGGTGGCTGGTGTGCGCACGAACCAGTACGTCTGTGGCTACTATGCCCAGGTCATGTACTTCTTGACTGGCGAACACCGCGAATACGAACGCAAGGCGGGCGCTTTTGGTCGTATCGTGCCGCACGAGAACTTCCACTTCCTGCGTCGGAACGGCCGTGGCAGCGGCTCGATCCTGACCAAGGGCGCTTGGCAGATTGGCTACCGCTTCAACGAGTTGAATCTGAACAGCGGATTCATCGGGGGCGGTGTCCAGGACGACCACACATTGGGGCTGAACCACTTCATCAATCCGAACATGAAGATTCAGTACAACTTCGTGGTCAGCAACCGCCAGTTCCCCAATTCCGCCACCGCTCCGGGCGCGACCGCCGCGCCGATTAGCTCGCCGGTCGCGTCGTACGGGTTCGGCATTCGCCTGGCACACGACTTCTAGAAAGTATCTCGACTCTCCGATCCGGACCACCCCGGCGAGGGCCGAAGGGCGCGGCCTGCAACAACTAACCATCGAAACTTAATCCTGCCAAGGAAACATCAACATGAAACGTGTAGCGATCCTCGGCCTGCTGGCGATGCTCGTCAGCATGGCCGCCCAGCAGTTCGCCCAAGGCGAAGGTTGCCGCGGCGACGGCTGTTCGAGCTGCGGCTGCTGCAAAGTGCGCAAGGTTTGCAAGCTGGTGCCCGACGTGAAGAAGATCACCACGTACTGCTATTCGACCAAATGCGATGACTTCTGCTTGAATGGTCACAGCAAGTGCGTCGGCACCCGCCAGGTCTGCGACTGCCACGGCTCGCACTGCGAGAAGTGCATGCAGCCGACCTGCTGTGAAGTGCTGACCCGCCGACTGATCACCAAGACGCCGATCGTCAAGGAAAAGCACGGCTGGAAGTGCGTCGTGGAAACCGTCTGCTGCGGCTGCGGCGAATGCTGTGGCGAGCGTGCCGCCAGCGACGTGGAAGCCCAGGCCCTGATCCAAGACGCCGAGAAGCTTGGCGTGGTGCCGGTCTCGGCCCAGGAACCGCTCGTGTTCCCGATCGAGGAAACCTCGATTGCGAACCAGGCAGCGGTCGAAACCCCGGCCCCCAAGGCCAAGTCTCTGTTCCGTTTGCCCTTCGTCAACAAGTAGTTTTCGCACTCCTGAGGGCCTGAGCGGCCACGGGACGTGACTGACAACTTCGCTCCAACCCTGGCTGTCCCAGGGACTTAGCATCAGGCCCCGGCGATGGACTTCTCGCCGGGGGCTCTTTTTTTTGAACCAAACACAGCGCTGACACGAAACTAACATTCGTTGCGTAACTTACCTGTACTCGATCGGTCGCCGCTGGCGCCGACGAGCAACTGGTTCAGGATTAACGCAATGTTGATGATGGTTCGTTGGTTGGCAATCGTAGTCGTGGTTGGGACGGTGAGCGGCGTGCGCGCCGAGCAGGCCAGCACTTGGGTTGGTCGTTCGGTCATGTTGCGAACCGCCAGTGCCCAACTCCAAGAGTTGGCTGGCACGGCCGCGCCGGAGCCCGGCGAGTTGATCGAAGTCGCGGATGTGCGCGGCGAATTGCTCCGCATCGACCACGGCTGGATTCATCGCGATGATGTCGTGGCCGCCGAAGACGCCATCGAACATTTCAGCGAGCAACTCCGCGACGAACGCACTGTCTTTGCCCTGACGAGTCGTTGCCAGGCGTACGCCGCCAAGGGGGAGTATCAGCGCGCCATCGGCGATTGTGCGGAGATTCTAGAGCTGGCCCCCCAGTCGGCTTCGGCGCGTGGCAATCGGGCCTGGCTCTACTTGCAAGTCGGCGAGTATCGCGACGCCCGGCGTGACGCCTCGGCCGCGATCAAGCTCGACCCTGGCCACGCGGCTAATTTCTCGATTCGGGGACTGGCCTACCTGGAACTGGGAAAGACCGACGACGCGATCGCCGACTTTAATCAGGCCATCCGGCTGAATCCCCAGTCGGCTTCGGCCTACAACAGCCGTGGCACGGCTCACGCCGAGCGAGGTGACCACCGCCGCGCCATCGCTGACATTTCACGCTCGATTGAACTTGATCCGGCGCCGCGCCGAACCGCTTACAATCCGTATTACAACCGTGGCCGCTCGTTGGCCGAGTTGGGACGGCATCAGGATGCGATCGCCGACTTTACCAAGGCGATCGAGTTCGATGGCGAGCATTCCCCGGCGTATCTGAGTCGCGCCGAATGCTGGGACGCCATCGGGGAAGAGAAGCGTTCCACGGCCGACTACATTCGCGCGGCCGAACTCGACGATCAGGCCCCACTGCCGCGGTCGTAGTAGTCTGAAGGCGGCTAGCGGAAATTAGTCGCTGTAGGGGACTTCTTCCCGCATCCCGGCTCGCTTCGCGCGAATCGGCTCGTAGTCGAAGTTGTCCTGCCGCTTCTTCCACCAACGGAAGCCACTTGCAAAAGGATTCAACGACGGCCGTGGTGGAGCGGCCGAGCTGATAGTCTCGCTTGGCGGACAAGCGGGCATGCTGAGCGGCTGCTGCCCAGGCGTATAGCCCGGCGACAGCGACGCACCCGGCGGCGCGTAACCTTGCGGAGCGCTGTTTCCCTGGGGAGCGCCATACGGCGCTGGCAGTGGGTAAGCATTCGGCGGCGCGGCATTCGCGCCAGGCGGCGGGGCGTTTGTACCCGCCGCGGGATACCCGGCGGTCGGATTGCCCGGCGGCGTCACCGCTGGGTATTGCGGCGCGGGCGCTTGCAGCGCTGGACCCGTGGGCGGATACGCCGCGGCCGAAGCGCCGGGATTGATCGGGGTTCCGTAGGCGGCGGGCGTCGCCGTTCCCGGCGCGGGCGAGAAATTTGGCGGCGCGCCATACGGCGAGGTCGCGGTGGCGGCCATTGGCCACGCTGGCGCAGGGGCCGCGTTTGCGGCGGCGACATCTTTCGACGAGCTTTTACAGCCGCTCACTCCCAACAGGCAGCCCGCCGAAAGAGCGGTGCCGCATACGATCAATAGTCGAGGCATCGGTCGGACCTGTTAGAGATTGTGGCGCGGCACATCGGGATACGAACCGCAAACGCGAGTCACCTAGCGCGCAACCGGTTCGCCACCCCCTATATTCGGCCGAATCGACAAGGTCGTATGATTAGACTTGCTTGTTTGGTCCATTGCCGGCCGCTAGCGACGCTTGCGTGCTGGTGCTGATTCGACGCTTCAGGCTGCCCAGGTGGGCGCAATAAAAAAGGGTTGGAGACGTTTGCGTCTCCAACCCTCTGAAAGCAGCTTCGGTATTCGTTCGCTAGCAGGCCTCAGGGCCGCTCGGCGAAGTCTTTAACTTTGGTATGGAAACGATTCCGAACGGCCGCGTTGATAGCCGGCGGGCCATTCCGGATTGGTTTCGCCGTCGCCCGACGGCACATACGCCGGCGTCGTGTTGCCGAAGGCATCGACTTCCGAACTCAACACCACATCGACGTCACCTTGCAGACCATTGCGCTCGAAGATGATTTCAACCTTCTGGCCAGGCTTGTGCCCGGTGACGACGCGAATTACGTCATGGAAGTTCTTGATCTCTTCGTCGCCGATCGCGACGATCTTGTCTCCCGGCAGCAAGCCAGCGCGGAAAGCTGGGCTGTTCGGGGCCACGCGCACCACCCGGGCGGTGCCGGTTCGAGTCATGGTCACCCCCAACGCGCCGCGGGCCTTGACCCCTTCGGCATTGGCAAACGGGGCAAACGCGGTCAAAGCGACAAACATCGCAATTGCTAGAAACTTCATCGTGACGTCTCCTTCAGCCGGCGGCCAAAAGAACTGGTTGTATTAAGCTGTTACGATCAGCCGAGCCGGCAAGGCTGAGTGGCTCGCACTAATCATTATCTAATAAAACAGTAGCGCATCTTTAACTAGATTTCAAGCTTGATGTTGCGTAACCCCAGGCAGCGACAAGGGTTTAGACGAGGCTGAAATGTTAGAAGTCTAACAATGTTAGCGAGTCAGCACTTCCATAAACTGAAAATCCGAATCAGCTTAGCGAATATCGCCGGCTGTCGACTTTTTAGAAACGCGCAATTTCGTTGAGCAGAAAACGACGCGCTATTTTTCTGAAAAATTCTTCAGCGCCGCCAGCGCGACGCGAATCTGATCATAGGTGGCCGCTCCGCGCAGCGCTTCGAACAACGGCGTCAGTTGACCGGTTTCGACCTGACACGCGGCCTGCCTGATTTGTTCGAACAGGCCGGCATCGAGCCACGGAGTCGGGTCGTCGATCTCGCGTTCCGTCATGAATTCCAGCAAATAGCTTTGCACCGTCGAAGGGGCTCGGCTGAGTTTCTGACAGACGTCCTCAATGCTACGCCGCTGGGCGAACAGCTCGAAGGCCGCCGCTTTGGCCCCTTTTGAGCTTCGCTTAGGCGCCACGGTTGGCTCGTCATCAAACGATTCAATGGTGCGACCGTCACCCACCCCGTGCAGTTCGCAATAGCTGCGAATCGCGGCGATGAACTCGGCTCCATACTGCGCGCACTTCTGCTGCCCAACGCCATGCACTGCCAGCATCTGTTCCGGCGTCATGGGCCGCCGTCGGGCCATGTCGCGCAGCGTGACATCGCTGAACACCACAAACGGCGGCAGCCCCCGTTCGTCAGCCTTGCGGCGGCGCAGCGAGCGCAGGCTCTCAAACAGTTCCCGATCGACCCCTTCCCACGACTCCTTGGCCGCCCGCGATTCACGCCGCGGCTTGGTCGAAGGTTTCAACAGCCGTGGCGTGGCGTTCCCGCGCAACAGTTCCCGACCGCTCGCCGTGATTTGCAGCACGTTGTATTCGCCACTCTTGGCCAGAAACCCTTGCTCGACCAGTTGCTCGACCCAGCCGCGGATGTGCTTCGAGTCGAACTCTTGCAGAATGCCGTGCGTGCTGAGCTGATCGTGTTCACGTTCCAGGATGCGTTGCTCGCGCGAACCGACCAATACGTTCGTGACGTACGCGGCGCCAAAGCCACTTTGCAGCCGCACGACGCACGACAGAATCTTCTGAGCAATCACCAGCGCGTCGGCCTGATACTCGACATCCCCCAGGCACACATCGCACGCGCCGCAGTTCTCGTTCGGCAGCGTTTGGCCAAAGTAGTTCACAATCGCCTGGTGTCGGCAATTCACCGTCAAGCAGAACTTCTCGATACCGTCCAACAGCGCCATCGCCGCCTCGAGCGCCGGCGGCGGTAGCTCGCTCTGCATCCGTCGCCAAGCCATGAAGTCGGCGCCGGAAAAGAACAGACAGCACTCAGCTTCGAGCCCGTCGCGCCCCGCGCGGCCGCTTTCTTGCTGGTAGCTTTCCAGCGACTTGGGCGCGGCGGCATGTAGCACGAAGCGCACGTCCGATTTGTCGATCCCCATGCCGAACGCCACGGTGGCGACGATGATTTTTACCCGATCATTGGCAAACGCCTCCTGGCTGTCGTGCCGAGCGCGCTCGTCCATGCCCGCGTGGTAAGGGGCCGCCGTGTAGCCCGCAGCCTGCAATTGCTCGCACAACTCGTCGACGTCGGCTCGTCGCAGACAGTAAATCACGCCCGATTCGTCGGCGTGGCGTTCGATCACCTCGGTGATCTGTTTCATCTTGTCGCCGCGGCGCAACACGCGATAGACCAGGTTTGGCCGGTCGAACGCGCCGACCAGTGTCTCGGGGCGTTCCAGTCGCAACTCGCGGGCGATCTCTTCTCGCACCGTGGCGGTGGCCGTGGCCGTATAGGCGTGGACCGGCGTGTCGGGGAATGTTTCCTTCAGGAGCTTCAGTTCGCGATATTCGGGGCGGAAGTCGTGGCCCCACTGGCTGATGCAGTGGGCCTCGTCGATGGCAAAGAACGACAGCTTGACACCGGTTAGAAACGTCAACATCTGCTCCGATGTCAACCGCTCAGGAGAAAGATACAGCAGCTTGAGCCGCTCGGCCCGAATCTCGTCGGCCACGCGGCGGCGCTCGGCCGGCGACGACGTGCTGTTCACCGCGGCCGCGGCCACGCCCCGGTCGACCAGCGCATCGACCTGGTCCTTCATCAGACTGATCAGCGGCGAAACCACCACGGCCAGCCCGGGCATGCACAGCGCCGGAGCTTGAAAGCAGAGCGACTTTCCGCCGCCCGTCGGCAGGACGACCAGCGAATCGCGCCGCGTCAGGGCCAATTGCATGGCCTCGGCCTGCAACGGACGCAACTCGTCAAAACCCCAATATTGGCGCACCACGGCGCGAAGCTGTTTCATTGGTTCCATGAAACAGCATTTGACCGAACGACTAGATGCCCCACAAGTGGCCGGCGATCATGCTCAATACCAACGACTCTGCCCACGAGAGAGCCTTTGTGTGAGCCATTGGCGGGCTGCGGCCGATGGGTGAGAACTCATATTGAAATGGAACTTATCCCCATTGTCACTCTCTATCAGGTGCGTTTGCGCAGCGCGATCGGCTACATTACGCCGGCGGACAAGCTGGTGGGTCGCGAGCAGGCAATCTTCGACGCGCGTGATGCCAAGCTGAAAAGCGCGTGAGAAAGACGCGCCCAGCGGCGTCAGACGCAGCGCACCGCTTGCACCGGAACACAGGGAAAGGCTAGCCTGGGGCCAGGGGCGGCAATGAGCACCCCTGGTCTGCGTGAACGCTCGGAAAACAACTGCGGCGGAGCCGCTCCACTGATCCGTTCGGAGTTCGAATTGTCACCAACCGTCGTTTCTTTAGACCGCTAATCTCCGGCCGCCGAAACTCCGCTTCACGCTGAACTAGTACAGTTCGCTGAAGGAGGCGCTGGTGAGCGATTAGCCGACGCCGAACTTGAAGCGAAGAAACGCCACGAAGCCTGATAACGCAGCAACCGCGATGCCAGCCGTCGAAGCATCGACCGGGCCGCTAGTCGTCGAGTTGGTCGACGTTAGCCTATCGTCGGATGTAAGCCCCTGTCGATTTTGCGTTGGGCGGCTGTCATCGGCGTGGACCGATTCCGACGCATCGCCCTGTAAGTCCCAGCGTTGGTGTAGCGCCAGAATATCAGTTTCGGTTTCCGCTCGCCCGTGAGCCAAAATGGTTTCCTTTTCACGTTGAAAATCGGCGAAGCGCTGGCGGGCTTCTTGGTCAAGTCGCACTTTGGTGGCAGCAATTATTTCCGCGTCCTGCTTCTTAAAACTGGCAACCCGCGCCTGTTCTTCCGCCTTGTGGCGAGCAGAGGCTGTTTCACGGTATTCGCTAACGGCAAGATTACGGCATTCCCGCTGAAACTGCATTGCTCGTTGCTGCTGAACGCTCAGTTCCCCTAATCTGAACGCTTCAGCGCGGGTTCGTGCCAGATCGTATTTATACGTAGCGCTGTTCTGCTCTTGGGCCGACTTTGCCCGCGCGTTTGCTCTGGTGTATCGCAGTTCCGCGCCGACTATTAACTTCCTGCCTTCCTCAAAGTCTAATGCTTCGTTCAAATCCCACTTCTGTTCATACTCGGCTATGTTGCGCTGTAGCTTAGCGAGTGATTCGCGCGATAGACTCGCATTTTCCTCACTCCATTTTTGCCGACGCTCAAGCGTTTCGAGTTCAACGGCAGCGCTCTTGGCAGACTGAATCTGATCTTCGGTCGTTTGCCAACGGACGATAGCTTCAGTTAGTCGAACATTTGTGCGAGCGTCACCTGCACGGCGCTGTTGCGCCTCCATCTCATGCCGGCGAGCCGCCTGGGCTGCTAACTCGGTTTCGCGGCGCACGCGTTCAACTGCAATGCGTTCCTGCGGCGATTCCAATCCGTAATCGTAAGCCGGAGAATAGTTACCCAAGCTTGGTGCGCTCGAAGCGTACAAAGATGGTGAAGTGCGATACGAGTTGCTGTTACTCGGCCGCGATCTCGTTCCCCAAGCACCGGTATACGGATTGATATTGCCCGCAGCCGACCAATTGTTGGCGAAGATGCCATCGGGATTAGAGCGATAGTGCGGCCGAACGTAAGCGCCGTTGGATTTGACATGGCTCCGCACGGCAACGTCGGCCTGAGTATTCTCAGCGCCGAATATGGTGGCCAACGAGAGAACGATCAAACCACCGCCGATTCGAGTGAACATGGCGATACCCCATTGGTTCGACAAAGCGTCGTGGTCGATTGTCCGATGGCCGTATCTGCGGTCAATGATATTTTGCGGGTTTGTAACTATTGCCTGAGACTGCGCAAGCTGGGTAGCTGAGCGGCCTCGCTATCGAATCCCGCGTCTGCGACGAGCGTGCCCACCTTCACGCGGCGCGACGTTTTCCCTTTTATTGTTCAGACGAGACCAATGCGAGGTGTTGATTTCTCGCCCATTCCTGAAGAACCCGGTTTGCGAGCGTTTCTTGCCACCAGAAAAACTCGACGACGCCTGCTAACACTGTGACAATCGCGGCTACACCTACGGCATTTTCCATATCATCAATCCGAGGCGTCGCAGTCAACCTGATGCGGCTTTCACCGCTTCTGAAACAGCGGGCTCGTCACTAACAACTCGACGATCGTGGCCAGGCGGTAGTCTTCGCCCTGGGCTTGTTCGACGATTCGTTTCAATTCGCCGCGATCCGAGAAGGTCATCCCGCGGCGCAGCGCGTACGTCGCCAGCTTGTCGGTGAACGCGGCCGCGAAGCGGTCCAGGTCGTCGAGCATCAGCCGTTTCAGCTCCGCCGCGTCGGCAAAGCCGCGGCCGTCGTACAACTCGCCGCTGGGGTCGAGCGTCGGGTCAGCGCCGGTCCCGTCGCGCACCGTCTCGACCGTCCGCCAGCGGCCGATCGCGTCGTAGTTGTCGAACGCCACGCCCAGCGGATCGATCTTGCGGTGACAGGCCGTGCAGTTCGGGTCCGAGCGATGCAGTTCCAGCTTCTCGCGCACCGTCATCTTGCGGGCGTTGGCCTCGGGCGTGCCCAGCGGCGGCACATTGGCCGGCGGTGGCGGAGGCGCGCGGCCGACGATCGATTCGAGCACCCAGACGCCGCGATGGACCGGCCGATGGCGCGTGCCGTCCGAGGTCAGACCGAGAATCGCCCCTTGCGTCAACAAGCCGCCGCGATGGTCCGCGGGCTTCAGCGCCACGCGTCGCATCGGCTCCCCCTGGACGCCGGCAATGCCATAATGCTCGGCCAGTCGCTCGTTGAGCATCGTCCAATCCGAGTCGAGGAACTGGCTGAGGCTGGCGTTCTTCGTCAGCACCTCGCGGAAGAAGCCGACCGTTTCGGCGATCATGCTCCGTTCCAGGTACTCGTCGTACTCGGGGTACAGCACCTTGTCGGGGGCGAACATGCCGACCTTGCGCAGTTGCAGCCACTGGTGCGGAAATGTCTCGGCAAACTCGGCCGCCTTGGGATCGGCGAGCATCCGGCGAACTTCCTCGCGCAGGGTGGCCGGCTCGTGCAACTTGCCGGCGCGGGCCAATTGGAACAGCCGCTCGTCAGGCATCGAACTCCACAAGAAGTAAGACAACCGCGAGGCCAGCTCCCAATCGTTCAAACGCGGACTCGCCTTCGTGGCCGAGCCTTCCTCCAGGTACAGAAAGCTCTTCGAGCAAAGCGCCGCCAACAATACCGAGCGGATCGATTGCTCGAAGCTGTCGCCCAGTTTTTGCTGCTCGGTGAACAACTCGACCAGTCGGACCACTTCGGCGTCGGTCACCGGGCGGCGCCAGGCGCGCTCGGCAAACCGGGCGATGATCCGCCGAGCGTAATCGGCGTCGTTTGTCGCCCCCTGGCCAGCGAAGAATATCTGCTCGTGCGCCGGCGTGGGCCACGAGGCGTTGAGCGGGCCTTCCCAGGAGATTTCATCGAGCAACAGAAATGGCACGATTGGCTTGTAGTCGTCGTCGGTGAACTTGATCTGCCACGGCACCCGGCTTTGCAGGTTGGTAAAGGTGTTCGGCGTGCCGCTGGCGCGCGAGCGGCGAGCCTCGGGGTTGGGGCCGGCCACGGCGTTGACGATGCGAATCTGGTGCTGCCCAGCCGGCAGGTGGGTGATGAATTCGATTTCGGCCGGCTTGTCTTCGGGGGCTTCGATGTCCTGCTCGAACAAGGTGCGACTCAGCGAGCCGGCGTACAGACGCAGCCGCGGCGCGCGCCCGCCAGCGGGGCGCAGACCGCTGACCTTGATCCGCACGCGGTAGTTCCCCGGCGACTTGAGGGCCAGCGTCTTGTCGTCGAGCGCGCCGTTGTTGGGCACCAGATCGACGCGGACTTTATCGGCGATGCCGCGGGCGGTGTATTCCTTTTCAAACCCCTTCCAGCCGCGCAGCTCGAACGGCGTCCAGCGGACCAGCTCTTGCTTGGGCTGGGGGCCAATCGCCAGGGCTTCGTTCAACACCGCTTCGGCCGCGGCCAGGTACTTTTCGACGTGGGCCGGTGACAGGGTCAGCACCGAGCCGATGCGCTGGAACCCTTGCCAGTCGGGATCCTCGGGGAGCCCGGTCGGATCGGTCACGTCGAACGTCACGCCCAGTAGATCGCGAATCGTGTTGGCGTACTCCTCGCGCGACAACTTGCGGAACGACACTCGCTCGCCGCCGATCGATTGCAGGGCGACTTCCGCCTCGTGCAACTGGGCGGCAATCCACTCGGCCACGTGGGCCACGTCGTCGGCCTTGGGTCGGGGGCGATCCTCGGGGGGCATGTCACCCGAGTTGATCCGGTTCATGATCTCCTCCCAGTGGGCCATCGTCTTGGGAGAATCGAAGTTGATCGGCAGCGTGTCAACCCGCAGGTCACCCTTTTGCAACTTGCCGCCGTGGCACTCGTTGCAATGCGCGGCAAAGAAGGGGCGAACCGTGGTGTCGAGCCCGGCGGGTTGCGTCGGCGCGGCCAGGGCCGACGTGGCGCAGGTCATTGCCAAGAACAATGCAGCGCTCGCGAGTCGCCGCATTTGCCCCCCTCGCCCCTCCGTGGGAGAGGGGCTGAGGGTGAGGGGGAGACGCATCTCTAAAGTTACCACTCGATGGTTCATGTTCCGGTTGTTGCTACTTATTTCTTGGCGGTCTGTTGCTGTTTGGCCTGCTCGGTGACTTGCTGGTGTGTTTCGACGCCGACCCAGAGATCGGTGCAGCGCGACGGATTGCCGGTTTGCTCGCCGGTCAGGTTGACCAGCACCACATCGCCGAGTTTCAGGTCAGCCAGCTTGGCTTGGCCGTCCTTGGTCCAAACCTGCGTGGCGTCGCTCACCCGCAACTCGGTGCGGGCCACGTCAGGGGGCGCTTCCATGTCGCCGTTGTAGTTCTTGACCTGTGGCATCTGCCGGGCGACGTTCAGCTTGCCTTCGTCCAGTCGCAACGCTTCGATGCGATAGGTCAGGGCGTTCTGCGCCAGGTGGCTGTATTCGTCGGCAATCAGGTTCACTTGGGTGAAGTTGCCGCTGGTGTTCTGAAACATGTGAAACCGGTAGCGCTGACCCGGTGGCAGGTCGCCCAGTTTGGCCGGTGCGTTCAGGCGCGCGAGTGTCGCCGTCGACAGCAGCGTGAAGTCGACCAGCTTGCCGGTTCGGTCCTGGCGGAATTGGCCGCGTTGGTGCTCGGCATCGACGCTTACCAACTCGCCGAACATCACGTGCTCGGCAAACTTGGGGGGCGCTTCGCCCACACGCACCTGGTACCAGGGCAGGTGTTCGTTGCCGTAATCGGTTCGGAAGGGGAACTGGGCCGGGTATTCCTTGGGGGTACACTCGACGACTTCCTGGTTCAGCAACCGGGCGTAGCCGTAACCCATCAGGCTTTCGCCATAGAACTGATCCTTGAGTGGCCAGCCTGCGCCGAACACGCGGACCACGCGGCCGCGGCGGAAGCCTTCGAGCATGTAGTTGACTGTGAACACAATCTGCACGCCGCTGTTCCCGTGTGCGTCGGTTGAGATGTACTTTACTTCCTTAATCGTCCCTTTTTCCTTGTCGACCGGCGGATTCCAAGTGCGCAATTCGTCGTTGGCCACGCAGCAATTGGTGCCAGCGCCGACCTTGAGATCGTCCTTCCAGGTTTGCTGGAACGACTTGGTGTCGCCGCTGAACAGCGTGGCGGTCAGTTCGTTGCCCGAAGTCCGATCGATCCAGCCAGGCAAGCCGCGAAACTTGGTGAACGCCGTGAACTTGTCACGTTGTGTCTTGGTGGCCAACTGGTGCGTCTCGGCGCCGACCCAGATGTCGACGCATCGGCCAGGACTCTTGGCGGTTTTGCCCGTCAGATTGTAGAGCATGTCGTCACCGGGCTTTAGGTCGGCGAGGGCAATCTGCTTGTCGCCGCGCCAGACTCGCGTGGCCGCCGTGACGAGCAGCTCTTTCTTGCCCAGGTCAGGCTGCTGCTTGGCGAGGCTTTGCTTGGTGCAAAGAAGCTTCCCTTCGGCCAGCATCAGTTCGTCCAGGCGGTACGAGAAGCGATGCCCAGCGTCGATGCTGAACTGATCCTGCATCGTGGCCAGCCGGTTGAAGTTCCCTTGCGAGTCTTGATTCAAGAAGAAGAGGAAGAACGTCCCCAGCGGCACGTCGCGCAGGTCGGCTTCGGCGTTCAGGTGAATGACCGACCCGTACGGCGGCATCGAAAAATCAATCAGCTCGCCGGTGTGCGTCGCGCGAAATTGTCCAGTGCGATGAATGAAGTCGGCGCTGACCAGTTCGCCGCTGATCCGCCGGTCGGAATGATGGGGCGGAAACTCACCGTTCTTGGGCACATACCAAGGAAGATCGGCGTTGGCGAAATCAGTCCGGAACGGATAACGCTCGTCGACTTTGCTGGCTATGTCGTCAGCCGGCGCAGCCAACAACGGCGCCGCGAACGCAGCGCACAGCAGAATTAACAACCAGCACTCAACGCGCAGTTTCATCGCGAAGTCTCGATAGAAAATAATTGAGCCGCTTCGAAGCGCGCTCACATCAAGGGTGGGACATCAGGCGGGGAGCAAAAACTCGGCGAGTCAGCACTGCTTCGCCCCTTCACCCTCAACCCCTCTCCCACGGAGGGGCGAGGGGAGAATATGGCGGGCGACTACACCAATTCCGAAACCGGGCCCAGGCTGTCGACGAATGTTTCGGCTTTCACGTCCATCTTCTGTAGCATGGTCAGCATCACGTTGCTGAGCCGGGCCTTTTCGTCCTTGGGCTTGCCACACAGGGCTCGCCATTCGTCGTAGTCGAGCTTGTAATCGGCGACGTGCGACTTGTTGTAGTCAATATGCTGGCCATGCTTCAGGCCCAGGCCCCGCCCGCCCGCCAACAAAATCGGCAGGTTGCTGTTCGAGTGGCTGTGGCCGTAGCTCATGCCGCTGCCAAACAGGACCATCGTCCGGTCGAGCATCGGGTCGTCCCCGTCGCGGACGCTGCTCAATTGATCGAGGAAGTGGGCGAACTGTTCCATGATGAACCGGTCGCTGCGGGCCAGGCGCTCGAGCACCACTGGGTCGCCATTATGGTGTGAAAGATTGTGCCGCGCTTGGGTGATGCCGATTTCCGGAATGGCCAGGCCGTTCCCTTCCGACCCATTCATGTAGGTGACCACCCGGGTCAGATCGGTTCGCAGGGCCAGCACGATCAGGTCGAACATCGTGCGCCAATACTCGCCGGCAGTGTTCTTGGACACATCGCGCTGGAACGGCGCTGAGTCTTTCTTGTCGAGCACCGGCTTGGGGACATTGAGCCAGGCGTCGAGCCGCTCGGTTCGCTGTTCGACGTCGCGCACCGAGTGAAGGTATTCGTCCAGCTTGGTCCGGTCGTCGCTGGCCAGTTCGCGGCGCAGCGATCGGGCATCGTCGAGCACGGCGTCCAGCACGCTGCGCCGCTTGGCTAGTCGCGTCCGCTGGGCCGCCACGCCGCCCGGCTCCGCGCCGAACAGCCGGTTGAAAATGTGCTTGGGGTTGTCCTCGGCCGGCAATGGCACGCCGTCGCGCGAGAAGGCCAGCGTCGCCGAGTTCAAGGGCCGCCCCGTGCCCGAGGCGATCGACAGTTCCAGCGACGGGAAGCGTGTGTGCTGGGCGGTGACTTCGGCCATCAACTGATCGCACGAGATCGTGTTCTCGTACTTGCGGGCGCTTTGCGCGTCGATCTTGGCGCCGGTCAGCCAAGTGTCGGCGCAGACGTGCGCCTGCCCCAAGCCATTGGGGTGATGCAGACCGCTAAAGACGGTCACCTCGGCGCGGTGTTTGGCCAGCGGCTCGAGCGACGGCGAGAACTCGAAGTCGCGCCCGGGCTGCTTGATCTGCCAGGCCATGCCGTTGACGCCGTTGGGAATATAGACGAACACGCTGCGCCGTGGCTTGTCGACCGGGGCCGCAGTGGCCGCGCGAAGCGGGACCATCGAGTTCAACAAGGGCAAGGCGACCGAAGCGCCGATACCGCGGAGGAAGTGACGACGATCGAGCAGCCAACGCTGCGAAATGACGTTGCTCACGACAAGCTCTCGGGCCAGGTGGGATAATTAGGTGGGCAGGCTTGCCATTGTAGCCGGACGGCCCACCGGCGCAAAGAATTATCTCGGCCGGAACTCTTGTCATGGCCGGGATTTAACTTGCGGCGAATGAATGCACTTTGGCCGTGCGGGCGGATGTTTCCAGGGAGAGGAATGTTCGGTGACGGTGTTCGCACGTTTCAGGTCGCACGGCCAGAAGCGTGACACGTCGGGAACCGCCAATTAGAGTTCGATGAGACGCACTTCTTTCCTCATATTGTCGCCGTTGACCTATGCCATCGATTATCCGCCACGCCTGCGGCCTGGCCACCGCTGTCTTGCTTGTTGTCGTCGCGCCGGCCATTGCCCTTGCGCGGCAGCCAAACGTCATTATTATTCTCAGCGACGACCAAGGGTACGCCGACCTGGGCTGTTACGGGGCCGAGGGGTTCACGACGCCCCACTTGGACCAGATGGCCGTCGAGGGGATGCGGTTCCAAGAGTTTCACGTCGCCTCGTCGGTCTGCTCGCCGTCGCGCGCGGCCTTGATGACCGGTTGCTATCCCCAGCGCGTTGGATTGCCGGTGGTGATCGAGGCGGATTCCCCCTATGGACTAAGCGCTGCCGAAGAGACGTTGCCCGAGTTGCTGCGCCGAGCTGGCTATGCCACTGGCATGGTCGGCAAGTGGCACTTGGGGGATCGGCCGCAGTTCCTGCCCACGCGGCACGGCTTTGACCAGTACTTCGGCATTCCCTACTCGAACGACCAGTGGCCGCGGCACCCGACTAAGAAGATTTTCTTTCCCGACCTGCCGTTGATGGAGCAGGAGAAGATCGTCGAATACAACCCGGACCAATCGCTGCTGGTCCAGCGTTACACCGAGCGGGCGGTGAAGTTCATCGAGAGTAATCGCGACCGGCCATTCTTCTTGTACCTATGCCATCACATGCCCCACGTGCCGTTGTTTGTCTCGGAGAAGTTCCGCGGCAAGTCGCCGCGCGGATCGTACGGCGACGCCTGCATGGAAGTCGATTGGTCCGTAGGCGAAGTGTTGTCGGCGTTGAAGCGCGCGAAGATCGACGAGGACACGCTGGTCGTCTTCTTGTCGGACAACGGACCGTGGCTCAGCTACGGCAACCACGGCGGCTCGGCCAAGCCGCTGCGCGAAGGGAAGACGACCAGCTTTGAAGGAGGCTTCCGCGTGCCGTGCATTGCTCGCTGGCCGGGGCACGTGGCGGCGGGGCGAGTTTGCTTGGAACTGACGACCGCGATGGACTTGCTGCCGACGATTGCGCGGCTGGCCGGCGCGCCGCTGCCGACGAACAAGATCGACGGCCTCGACATCTGGCCCCTGATGGCGGGCGAGCACGGGGCCAAGACTCCGCACCAGGCGTTCTATTACTACAACGCCTGGAATCTCGAAGCGGTCCGATCGGGACCGTGGAAGCTGATGCTACCCCACACGCGTTACGCGGTCGTCGAGCCCGGCGCGGACGGCATGCCCGGCAAGCACGAATGGACCAACGCGACGCTAGCGCTTTACGACATGGTGAACGATCCGGGCGAAACGAGCGACGTGTCGCTCGAACATCCGGACGTGGTCGAGCAACTGATGAAGCACGTGGCCGCGGCCCGCGAGGACCTGGGGGACGGCGCGATGCGCGTGAACCCGGAGAAGAAAGATTTCTTCCAGGCGCGGAAGCTGTTCCGAATTCCGGGAAAGAACACGCGCCCGCCAGGGCGATGAGGCGGGGTCTTTTCCGCTTCTCATTTTGAACCGCAGAGGCGCAGAGGACGCAGAGAAGACGCGGAGGGGATGAAGAGAGGCAGGTGAGACAGATTCAATTGGCGCGCGTTCACTGCATCGCTTTCACTCTTTGGCGGCAAGCGGCGCGAGCGATGAACACCCCTCCCTCTCAGGGAGGGGCAGGGGGGAGGGTAAAGACGTCGTGGGCCTTGCACCCGTCCATCATCCTATGGCACGAAGCAACCCTTCTCCCTCGGGGAGAAGGTGGCCGATAGGCCGGATGAGGGTCAACGTCGCCCGAGCGGAAGGCGTGACATCAGGCCACGTGGACC